>DATGGJ010000103.1:0-11081 GCA_035308585.1 Terriglobales bacterium | reverse complement strand
TAGGAAATCTGCAGCGACGAGTGTTCCTTGATCTGGCGCGTGAGGGAGAAATTGAAGACGTGCGAATACGGCGTCTTTAAAGTCTGGTCCAGCCCCCAGTTGATGGCAAAAGCGGAATTGCTGGGTGTAACCGGGAAAGCTCCGGACGGCGTGGGGCCGAACAAACAGCCGGGATCGTTCAAAGAAGGACAGGGCGGGGGCAGGCAGGATGCGCCGATCAGACACGTAAACCGCGGCGCATTGGCGGGCGTCACGACCCCAGCCGGGTTCCCCAGATCGGTAGAGAGGCCGAAAGAGCCGTGCTGGTCAAAGCTGTTCACAATGGGAATGCCGAAATGGTCGTACATGATGCTGTAGCCGCCGCGCAGTGAGAATTGGTCTTTGTGTCCAAGAATTTTTGCGATCCAGCCTTCACCGGTGTCAGGCGCCCAGGCTATAGCCACACGGGGAGAGAAATCCTTCTTATCCCAGTTCCACATGGCAGGACCGTGGTTGGCGGGGCCGCCAAGGACGAAAGAAATCTCGCCCGCGTTGTTTGCCGGCATGCCCTGCGCCGCTAAATTGGCGGTGTGGTTGAACCAGTCGGCGACGTTCTGATTGGTACAACCCCCGTTGGCGGCCGCCACACAAGGCGCCACCTGCAATCCATTGGTCTCGTGCGGCGGAGAGTCCAGCACCCAGCGCAGGCCGTACGTAACGGTCAGCCGAGGCGTCATGTGCCAGGTATCCTGCCCAAAGAACTCATAGTCGTTCATGGCGTAACGGCGCTTGATGGCCGCGCCTTGGGCCAGAGCGGTGCCGTTGCGGTTGAAGTTATAAATGCCGTCGCCCTCGGGGAAAATGCCCAGCAGGATGGTGGCCGCGCTGTCATAGTTGGGACCGAAGTTGCCGTCCACCGCCGGGTAACCATTGTTGGCCGGATCCAGCGGGCTGTTGGTGCCGGCAATTCCTCCGGTGTTGAGATAGACGGCGTTGGTCTGAACGTCGGAGAACGAGTTGGCGTAGCTGATGTGGTCGTCCCGGATAAGAAACAAATCGGTTCCGAACTGCAGGGTGTGGTTTCCCCGCGTCCAGTTCACATTATCGGTGAACTGGTGGACAGGCACAAAGGTGGTGGTGGAGCGAGTGAAAGGAACCAGGTTGTCAAGCCCATTCAGAAGAACCGCCGGAACGTTAGAGGTGCCGGCGTCCTGGCCTCCCTGGCGGACGAAACCCCAGCGAAATTCGTTGACCAGCCTCGGGGAAAGGATAGAAGTGAGCCCCACGGTGGAACCCTTGCTGTCGTCCAGCAGTGTGGTAGCCGCGGGCTGGCCGGGAAACTGCTGTTTTCCAGGCTGCCTGTCGTTTTGCGTCTGCCCGCGCCAAAACAGCATTTCCGAACCGCTGGGGGTGATGTACCAGTCGAGCCTGGTGATGTAGGTGTTGAAACTGGAGTCGGCATTGGAGGAGAAGCGATAACCGAGAATGTTCGAACCGTCGCCCGCATTTTCGTTGGGAAAAGGATACTGCCCGAGAATGTTCTCGACCGCCGGATTGGGTCCGATTCCCAGCGGGTCCATGGCCCGGACTTGTGCCGGACCGAGGGCGTAATAGCCGGGCGCAACGCCGGTCACTCCGTTAACCGTACCACCAGGACAAGAGGCTGTATCGAGGGAGCCGTCTGCATTGCGCTGACATAAGTACACCAGATCGCCGGCTCGCAATGTCGCGCTGGGCACGTCGCGCAATACGCTGGTCCCCTGAGCGTCGCGCCGGCCTTCATAGTTAGCAAAGAAGAAAAGCCGGTTGCGCTTAATCGGTCCTCCGAAGGTGGCGCCGAACACATTGCGCAACAGCTTGGGCGCCTGATTGGGCTCCCCGCTGGCCAACTGCGAACCCTTCAAGAACGGATCGTTGGCGCTGAAGATGGTATTGCGGTTGTACTCGTAGGCCGAACCATGAAAGCTGTTGGTGCCGCTTTTGGTCACTAGCGCCACCTGAGCGCCGCTGGAATAGCCGGAGTCGGCATTGGCGTTGGCCGTGGTGACCCGGAACTCCTGAACCGAGTCCGGCGGCACCGTCAGGACACTGGTGAACGCGTAACCATTGTTCTGGTCGTTGACCCCAATGCCGTCGAGGGTGACGTTGGACTGGTCGCTGCGCATGCCATTCACTGCGCCGCTGCGCGTGTCCTTCGCGGCATCCAGTTCGTTGCCCAGGTAGGCCACGCCCGGCTGCAGGCTCAGCAATGCAACCACATTGCGGTCGGCAATGGGCAACTCCGCAATCTGGTTCTGCTCAATGGTGTTGCCCAACGACGCATCGGTCCGGTTAACCAACGGCGCCTGGCTTTCGACGGTTACAGATTCTGATGCACCCGCAACCTGCAAATGAATGTTGACGGTGGACGGCATTTTGACGACGAGCGTGACATTGGACGCTACATAAGCGGCAAAGCCCTTGGCCGCAACCTCCAGGCGATATGTGCCGGGAGGCAGATCGAGAAACTGATACAGACCGGTGGCATTGCTCGTGGTGGTCCGCTGCAAACCCGTGGTGGTGTCCGTCAAAGTGATCCTGGCGCCAACCACACTCGCGCCTGACGGGTCAGACACGCTGCCATTCAGCAGGCTGGTTGATTGCGCCGCCGCCAACGGGGCCAGGCATGCTAATGCAGCGAACACCCAGATCGCGCGCCGTGCTGCCCGTACACATCGAATACCGAACTGCTGGCGCTGCTCATACTGCCTGCCCGCTGGCTGACTGATTCGCTTCATCGCATACCTCCCAAAATGAAGGCCACTCACCGCGCGAGAAAACGCCGGCAGAAAGAACACCTAGGCCTCTCCCCGCGCCCGCTTGTGGGTTTCGATTCCTTTAGTTCCTTTTTGTGAAGCCTGGCCCGACCGTTACCGGCTTAAAAAGTGGCGGCATTATACCCGAAGGTTGAGACCAGGAGTATCCGGAAAAATGTGATTCACCGAATGGAATTGCTCGGGCGGTACGGAAGCCGGTCTGCAGCCGCGCCCCAGGGCTGTTTGTGCGGCTAGTCCGAGCGCACTGATGGGGCGAAATTGTATTGCAGGGCTGTAGGGCTTGTGGTAGCGTTGCCGCTCCAGCGTGCGTTCGCAAATGGCAGAGTCCTTTTCTACCGATTTACTCGCCCCGGGAGATCGCCTGGACGCGTGGCTGTTCCAAGCAAGGCAGATTTGCGGCGACTGCCGTTTTCAGTTTCCCCGGCGTCCCCTGTTTCGAGGCGTCATCGAGCGGCGAACGATTGGGGGACTGGAGTTGACACGGTTCTCCTCCACGCCGCTGTCCTTTGACAAAAGTCCGGTGCTTAATGCCGGATCCCCCCAGAGGAATTGCATCATCATTACTCAACTGGAGGGCGTCAGAAGCTACCGCCAAGGAGCCATGCTCGCAACTCTCAATCCCGGTGACAGCACCTTTGTTGACTCCGGGCTTCCCTGGTCGTCGGAGTGCGGCGGTCTGTGCTCACGACTTTATTTGCGGGTGCCACTCTGGCTGATGCAGAACCGCCTGCACCGCGGCGCACTGCCAGTCCTGCCCCGTATTTCCGGGGGACGCGGCCTGGGGGCGACGCTGTTTCGATTGATGACTTCGCTTTATCAGGAAGCTGACGCATTCAGTCCGGAAGAGAGCACGTCCGCCGTCGAGACCTATCTGGAGATTCTCTCGGCTTGCCTGGAAGGCATTGACGCAGCCCCCAGTGCCGGGTCGCGCCGCGGGGAACTGGCGAAACACATCGAGTACTTCATTGAGAGGCACCTGGGAGAGCCTTCGTTGAGTCCTGCAGCGATTGCGGAAGCGGCAGGAGTCTCCGTCCGTCACCTGCATCGCTTGTTCGCCAGCGAAGGCAGCAGTTTGGGCGAACACATTCGTGAACGGCGGCTCCAGCGCTGCCTGAGCGACATCGCCGACCCGCGTTTTGCCGACAGAACCATTACGGAAATCTCGCTGTTCTGGGGTTTTAGCGATTCAGCTCACTTTAGCCGTTGTTTCAAGCAGCGTTTCGGGAGCTCGCCCCGCGCTTTTCGCGCCCGACTGGCGAACGGTTCCTGCGGTTTGGTGCAGCCTTGCCTCGCCTCCCCTGAAGGTGCTGCGCGATTCCCCCGCCTGAACTAACAGAAAACGCTTAGCCAACCGTGTAAGCACCCGCGATTTACGCCTGGGCGCCATGCCCCGCCGCGGGCGCTTGCCCCGCGGGAGTGACTGGATACGGGGTACCGGCGGCGGTCCGGGCTCGGAAGCGGATGAGAGCCCCCAGTCCCAGCCAGATGGCCAGCGCCATCCACTCGTAGCGGCTGAAGTGTCCGGGGATGAGGGGAACCAGCTTAACGAGGATCATGAGACTGGTCACCAGCAGGCCGAAACCAGCGGCCAGTTTGCCCTTAAGGTCGGGTTTCATTCGCCAGTAGGCGGCGCAGGCGGCCATCCACGCCACCGCAGAAGCCGCGGCTCCAACCTCCAGGATGGGGACCAGTCCGGCCTCGCCCAACAGCATAGCCAGAATGGTGGCCACCCCCACGGCGATGATGGCAGCGGAGGGGGTCTGGCTCCGGGGATGGACCTTGGCCAGCCTGGGGTACACCAGACCTTGCCGTGCCAGGGCGAACAGCATTCGCGAGGAGGCGACCAGGTTGGCATTGAAGGCCTGCAGCAAGGCGCAGATCGCTGAGGCCATGATCAGGATCACGATCCAGTGGGCGTGCAACGCGCCCTCAAAAGCAACCGCGGTCGGAAATTGCCGGTTGCTCTGCAGCGTAGGCCAGGGGGTCACATAGGCAACGGCGGAGATGACCACCCAGAAGAACACCAGTCCAACCAGGATGGTCAGAACGATGGCGACGGAAAAGTCACTGCCACGGAAGTCGGGGCTTGCTTCCTCCGCATACTTGCCGACCGACTCGAATCCGGCCAGAAGCCATGGGACCACCTGCCAGACGAGCAAGACGGATAAGAGCGGACCATGGCTGAACAGGGGACGCAGGTTGGAAGGCTTGCCATGCGCGGCTCCAGCGCCGGCAAAAACCACGACCAGAAAGAGAAACGTGAACGTGATGCGCTTGGCGGCCCGCGCGCTCGCCTGGATGCCGCGAATGTTAAGCCAGGTGAGAGGAAGCGCAATGACCAGCCCAAGCAGAAGGTGGGGCAGGTAGACGGGACGACCTCCCAGCCGATACAGCGGCAACCGGTTCAGTGAAGGAAACAGGTAGCCGGCAATACGTCCCGCCGCCAGGCCTTCGAATGGACAGGTAAGAAAATAACTCAGAAGCACCATCCAGCCGGTGAAAAATGTTACCGAGCGCGGGAAGAACCGGGCGACATAAGCGGCCTCGCCGCCGGCATCCGGGATGGCGCGCACCAATTGGCCATAAACATAACCGATGGGCAACAACATCAAGGCGCCCACGGTAAAGCCAAGAATGGCGCCCAGAGTCCCGCCGCGTTTCAGAATGTCGTCCATGACCACCAGCCAGGCGGTGCCCACCATCACGCCAAAGGCAAGGGCGAAGTAGTCCGACAAACGCAGCTTGCGGGCAAGAGTGGTCATAATCGCAGGAGAATGTCAGGCGCGCAGAAGCAAATACCTCCAGCTGTGGGCAAAGAAGAAAGAGTGGACGGCGGGGCGCCGAACCCATCCACATTATCGGGTGGCATGCTTAGAATTCGTACCGCAGCGCAAACTGCATGACGCGCGGCTGGGTCAGCAGACCGGTGTAATTTCCAAACGTGCCCGGCACCTGCTGCAGAGAGGCGATGCAAGCACAAGCCTGCGTTCCCAAACCCGACAAAGCGTTGAAGCGCACCTGATTGAAGACATTGAACACTTCCCACCGGAACTGCAAATTTTGCGCTTCATACAGCTTCCAGTTCTTGGCCAGCGCCATATCCACCCCCATGTAGCCATCGCCGCGAACCACGTTGCGCGACCCGCTCTGGCCGGGGAAGGGGTGAACAAAATCATTGAAAGCCGCGGCCGGATTGGGGAAGACGCTGACCGCGCCGCCGGGTTGGGCGAAATGGCCGGTGGATGGCTTCACGATCATCTGGGCGATTCCCTGCTCGTCCCAGTTCGTCGGCCAGAAATTGCCGTTATCCACGGTGAAGGGGAAACCGCTCGTCCAGCGCGCCAGGCCGGAGAGCTGCCAGCCGGCAATGAACCCGCTGGCCACCCTGCCGGCGCTGCCCGCAAAGCGCTTGCCGGGGCCGAAGGGCAGTTCGGCAATCCAGTCAGCGTTGATCTGATGGGTGGTGTCAAAATCTGAAACGCCGTAGCGGGCGCGTGGATCAAAGGCGTTCACCAGGCGGCTGCCGGGAGCGCCTACGTTCACGCTTGAGCTGAAGCCGAGCCGCGTGGCCGACGAGGTGATGTCGAGCGACTTGGAATAGGTGTAGTTCAGATCGAACTGAATTCCCTTGCTCAGCTGTTTTCTGATGCTGGCCTGCAGCGCGTTGTAATTGGAGTTTCCGATGGAACTCCAGCCGAACATGCTGGTGGCTTGCTCATTCAGCATGTTGCCGGGGCATCCCAGCGAGCTGGGAGGCGGACACTTGGAGCTTTTGAAGTAGTAGACGTTCCCCAGGTTATCGCCCAAACCGCCGTAGATATCAATATCCCCCAGGCCGACGACTTCATTGCCCACGTACGACAGAAAGGGATCGTAGTAGAGGTCGTAGACCGCTTGCAGCAGGTTGGGAAAGCTCAGGCCGGAGAAGCTCGTCCACTGGCTGGCGCCGGGCTGCAGCGCGGGCAGCATGTCATGCCAGAAAGATGCCGTCGGACCAACCAGCTTATCGGTAATCTGGTTCGCTGCAACGCCCTGGTTGGCCAATTGGGCCAGGCGGGTGGCGGCGGCGAAGTAATCAATTCCTGTTTTCGGGTCCACCAGATCCAAAGGCTGCCTCAGATCACGCTGGGTGAGCAGGTGATGTCCAAAACGGCCCACGTACGACAACTGCAGCGAGAAGTGCTGGGGCAGTTCGCGGCCCACGGAAAAATCAGCGGCCCACGAATAGGGGGTTTTCAAAGACTGGTCAACCCCCCAGGTGATGGCTTGCCCGAAGGGCGGCGGAGTCTGGGGAAAAGCTCCCGGAGGCGCCGGTTCGAAGAAGACGTCGCCATACTGGTTGGTTTGCGGAATGGAGTTGATGTTGGTTATCCGCGGCACACCCGCGGCGTTGTCATAGGGACTGCCGGGGATACCGCCCTGCCCGGGAAAGGGGAAATAGTTGGGGCTGCAGCAAGGATTCTGCACGGTTGCGGCCAAGCCGCCGGGTGCGTTGGCGTCGAAGGTGCTCAGCAACTCCATGCCGGGACGGTCATACATGCGGCTGAAGCCACCACGGATGACGGTCTTGTCGTTATCGCCGGTGATTTTCCGCAACCAACCGCTTTCCGGCCGCGGTGAATAGGCAAAGGAAATGCGCGGCGAGATATCAGACTTCTCAAAATTGTAAAACCCGGGACCATGGTTGGCCGCTCCGCCCAGGATGAAGGACAGCAGCGGGGTACCGCTGTAGCCGATGCCTTGCCGCATGTTGGCCACGTTCTGGTTGAATTCGCTGCCCAGGTTAGCGCTGCCCGCCGGGCAGCCCACCCCAGGATTCACGGCGGCCACGCAGGCGGGGGACGCCTGGTAACCATTTACTTCCCAGGGCGGAGGAAACAGCGACCAGCGCAAGCCGTAGGTAATGGTCAGGTTGGGCTTAAGGCGGAAGGCGTCCTGGCCGTAAAACTCATACCAATTCAGCCCGTAGTTGCGTTTCACCGGCACTCCGGGCTTTAAAACGGTTCCGGTTTTGTCGTAGTTATAGTTGCCTACAATGTCGGAAACCATTCCCAACAAACCGAGGACGGGATAGTCGTACTGCGGGGTGGACGCCGGTTCTGCAAAGCCGCCATTGGCCGGATCAAGGTAACCGCCAGTATTGGCGAATCCGGTGGGCGACATCCAGTTAGTGGCGCCTTTGCCCACACTGAAGGAATGTTCGGAGCTTATGCGCGGATCGCGGGCGAAACCGATGTTTCCGCCGAACTGCAGGGTGTGTTTGCCTTTGGTCCAGGAGAAGTCGTCCAGCAGGTTGTGCAGTGGAGTTTGCGCACTGTGGCTGTAGAAAATACCCTGGTCCAAGCCGTAAAACTCGTTCCAGGCCTGGTTGGCATTGCCCACGATGCCGGTACTTTGCCGGGTAAACCCCCAGTGGAAGTTGTTAACCATTGTGGAGGTCAAAACCGCGGTATATCCCACCACGAATCCTTTGCTGTGATCGCTGACCGTCTGCTCGGGGGCGGATCCGGGCAGGAAAGGAGCCTGGGGGTTGAAAAGATTCTGCAGGGCGCCACGCCAAAACAGAGTGTGCTTGCCGTCCGCCGTGAGATGGTAGTCCACACGGGCGATGAACGCATTGTTATTCAGGCTAACGGGGGCGCGGAAGCGGAACCCTGAATAATTCAGGCCGTCTCCAACCGATGGGTCGTTGGTCAAGAACTGTCCGGTGCAGAATGTCCTGTCAAAATATCCTGTATGGCTCGGGTTTTCTATGGCCGGATTGATGCCCAAGCCGAGCGGGTCCAGCGCTTTCAATTGGGACGGCCGAATGACGGTGATGCCGCCATTGACATCGGCATATTGGATCAGCCCCTGGCACAAGCTGGGCGTCGGTATGGTGCGCACCGTGCTCTGCTGCTCGCGCTGGCGCGTGCCTTCGTAGTTCACGAAGAAGAACAGGCGATCTTTCCTGATGGGACCACCAACGGAACCCCCAAAAATATTCCGCAGCAGCTTGTCCGGCGTATTGGGCTGGCCGGTAGAAAGCTCCGCCTGTTTTACAAAGTAGTCATTGGCGCTGGTGATGGTGTTGCGATGATACTCGTAAAGGGAGCCGTGCCAGCTATTGGTTCCGCTCTTCGTAACCAGAGCTACCTGCGCGCCCGAACCCACGCCCTGATCAGCGTTGTAATTGCTGGTAGTGACGCGGAACTCCTGCACCGAATCCAGGGTCACCGGCAGCACGGAGGTAAACGCATATCCACTGGACTGATCATTCACGTCCACCCCGTCGAGAGTAATGTTGCTCTGGTCGCTGCGCGCGCCATTCACCGCGCCGTTGCGCGTGTCCTGATCCTTATCTATATCGGGCCGGTTACCGGTGTAGGCGACGCCAGCCTGCAGGCTTAACAGGTCGGGAACGTTGCGGCCTTCGAGCGGAATCTGCCGCACCTGGTTCTGATTGAACGAGTTGCCGAGAGAGGCGTCCACCGTGTTCAATACCGGGGCCTCGCTGGTTACGTTAACCACCTCGCTGGTGGTGCCCAATCTTAGGCGCACGTTTGCCGTCGCCGGAGTATTCACCAGCAGTTGCAGGCTGCTCTGCTGGTAGCGCTCAAATCCCTGAGCGGTAACGCTCAACACGTAGGTTCCCGGGGGAAGAAACTGGAACTGATACTCTCCCAGGCTGTTGGTCACGACGGTTCGCTTGATGTTCGATTCCGTGCTCTGAACAATCACGGTGGCCCCGGACACGACGCTCCCGCTGGGATCGGTGACCGTCCCTCTGAGGGATGTGGAGGAGATCTGGGCCAGGAGCAAGCCCGTGCATGTCAGGGAAAGCAGGAGAAGCGCACACGTTCTGAGGAGCTTCATCGGAACCTCCCGCGTCGATTTGTCCTATTCCGTTTTCCCGGCCGAAGCGCCACCTGGTGGTGCCTGAGCTACCGGCTCCGGGTGCTAAGCGTGGATATACTACTTCTGCCGCGGGAAGGAAACTTGTCTGACAGTGACATGACCCTTGTCTGGAGGTGACCTCCGGACGGGAGGCTAAATAGCATTTCCCACGAAGTGAGACGGGCTTTCTGCTGCTGTGTTCTAGGAGGATGCCATCGCAGCACGCAAGGTCCGCAGCTCGGAACGCTCAATGGTGATGAACCGAAATGGCTGTAAGCCGATCGGGGAAGCCGAACGGGGGCTGAGTAGTTCAGCCATAGCCAGTACCGGTCCTACGTGCGTTGAGAACATCAACTCCACGGTCGCTCCTGGACTGAGCGGTTTGAGCACTCGCAGCAACCCGCCTCTGGCAGAAATGGTCTGAAGTCTAGCGGATGAACGCTGTCCATTCCGGAATCGGATGGTGGCGGAAGGCATGCCGGCTGACGGTGGTTTTGGGACGCCCCGTGCAGGCCGGAAGGGGGAACTCATGAGTGGAAATATGCTATGGAATCAATGAGCCAGGGCAGATTACTAACGAACATGTACGCCCTGAGCCGGGGAACCGAGAACCTGGGGTTTGCCTTGGCCGGCACGGTTCAGACCGCGTCAGCGTACGAAAACGGTGCGCTTCGGTACTTCATGTATCCCAACGCGGTGAGGCGAATCACCCCTCGGACTTGCTCTTCCACCAGACCCTCGTTCCTCAACTCGGCGATCGCCCAGCGGGCAGAGGAGCAATCAATGGTCTGCTTCGACAACGTCATATACTGATCGCGCTGCTGTTCGTAGCGAATCACCAGCAAAAGCAGTAGCTCATTGCGGATCTCTTGCTCAGACATACTGCGATGTTAGGTACATTGACAGGGGGCCGGAATGGCTCTTCGGTGCCAGTCGCGGTCACGTGTGTTCATACTCGGTTTGTCCCGCGGAATGGCGGGCAATGAACATTGGTAATTTCATAAGTGCTTGTAAGACAGAGAAAGAGGAGTTTGCTTAGAGCCGGCCCCACAGACGAAGAGTTAAAGCTAGTTCAGCAGGGAAACGAGAGCTGCTCAAGTGGCTGGGAGAGCCGGCTGTAGTAAAAGTTGTGGTCAGCGGCGGGTACGTCTCTTTTACTGAGCGGGTGGGCCGTTCCAAATGTAAAGAAAATTCTCGTCCCTCGCGGTTGACACATCCTTGCCAAGTTTTCGGGTTGCCCGATTTAGCGCAGAACGAACGTTGACAATCGTATCGGGCAGCTCAGCCAGCGGTATCTTCAAAGCTTTCCCATCCGGGAGGCCGTCCAAGTCTTTCAAGATGGCGGTCACGATAGCGTGATGTTTGCCCCTGCGCCCCGTCGGGATATTGGCAATTTTCGTGGTCTGGAAT
>DATGGJ010000102.1:0-11075 GCA_035308585.1 Terriglobales bacterium | reverse complement strand
CGCGTGCAGTTTGCCTTGCCTGGCACCGACATCACGCTTTCACCCAAAGCCGAACTGGCGTGGAGTGACGCCTCGGGCCGAGGCGGCATCCGTTTTCTGGAGCTGACGGCAAATGCCCGTGAGCAGTTGGAGAATTGGCTCCTGCAGAAAATGGAGCAGCGCGAGCCCGGTCTGCACGCCTCTGTTCGCAGCTAGACTGCGATTCACCACAGAGAACACAGAGCATTTGTAATTCTGCAATTTGTAATCCGCAATTTGTAGGGAGCGGTGCATCTGAATGGTCTGCAAGCGCTGGACAGCTTTAGCGAGCGGCCCGCACTTTCGGAGCAAATTACAAATTAGAAACTACTAAATTACCAATTCTCGGTGCTCTCTGTGTCCTCTGTGGTGAGTGCTTTTCAGTCGGCGAGTGGTTTTCAGTCTGCGGTCGCAGTAAAGATGCTGGAGGCTGCACCTTCGGAGGCGGAGTGCGTGCCGTCGTGTTCGCGCGCCGTCTCTTCCCACAGCGTCGGGTCCTTCAGCAGGCGGGAAACCAGGGCCGTGTGCATGGCGTGTCCGGCACGGTCGGCCACCACCGAGCCCAAAATCTGTTTGCCCAGCAAGGCCAGGTCGCCGATCAGGTCCAGTACCTTGTGGCGCACAAACTCGTCGGCAAAGCGCAAGGGCGGGTTCTCTATGCTTTCCCGGGTGAGCACGATGCAATTCTCCAGCGACGCCCCCCGGATCAGTCCCTGGTTGCGCATGGCTTCCTCTTCCTGCCGCGAGCCGAAAGTGCGCGCCGGAGCTATTTCCCTCACATACTGTCCGTCCGATAGCTCCACCTGGAGCACCTCGCGGCCCACCAGCGGGTGGGGGAAGTTGATGCTGTAGGAAACGGAATAGGCATTGCCGGGATAGATGGCGATGAATTTGTCTCCCTCGCGCAATTCCAGTTTCCGGCGAATCCGCAGGTAGGTGCGGGCGCGGCGCTGCTGGCGGATGCCCGCCTCCTCGATCATCTCCACGAATGGCCGCGCGCTCCCATCCAGGATGGGCAACTCCAGGTTGTCCAGTTCCACGATGGCGTTGTCAATCCCCATCCCGATGAAGGCGGAAAGCAGGTGCTCGGTGGTGGAAATGAGCACCCCTTTCTTCATCAGGCTGGTGGCGTAGCTCACCCGGGCCACGTTGCGGCTGCTGGCCTCCACGCTGAACCCATCCAGGTCGGTGCGCCGGAAGACTATCCCACTCCCCGCAGAAGCGGGAAGGAGGCGGAGGGTGACGGGAGCCCCGCTGTGGAGGCCCACGCCGCGGCACTCCACGGGCCGGCGAATTGTTTGTTCCTGGGGCAAGTGTCGTTTGATGAGTAGATTACCGCCCCGGTTGCGGCCTTGTCTGTGGTAAAAGAGCCACAGTGCGTGGTCACCAGGGAGCAGGAATCAAGATTTTCACAGGGCGAAAAACCGGGCAAGAAGGGGGTATATATCCCGTTTTTGGGCCTTCCGGGGCGATTCTGGTTTTCGCCCGATCGACCTCCCATTTTCGATGTTAAGTTATTGTTATGACAGGCATGTCCCTCTCATTGGAAGGCCGGGTGGCGTTGATTACCGGCGGATCGCGTGGAATCGGTGCGAGCACCGTAAAACTGTTCATTTCCGCGGGCGCGAAGGTGGTTTTTAGCTATAAAAGCGCTCAAAAAGAGGCCGAAAACATGGTCCGGGAATGCGGGCCGGAGAACTGTCTGGCGGTGGCATGCGGCCTGGACGGCGCCGCGCCAGCCGCGGAACTGGTGGCGGCTACGGTGCGGCGTTTCGGGCGACTGGACATTCTGGTGGCCAACCATGGGGTTTGGGTACCCGAAGCGGTGCCGGTGGAAACCATGAGCGAGCAGCAGTGGCGCAGCACTCTGGCGATTGACCTGGACAGCGTTTTTGGGCTGGTCAAGCACGCGGTGGCGCAAATGAAAAAGCAGCCCAAGCTGCACCCCGCGGCCGGCAGCATCGTTCTGGTCAGCTCTACCGCCGGGCAACGCGGCGAAGCCTTCCACTGCGACTACGCCGCCGCTAAAGGCGCGCTCATCAGCATGGTGAAGGGGCTATCCACGGAACTGGCGGCTTGCGGCATCTACGTGAATTGCGTAGCCCCGGGCTGGGTGGAAACGGATATGTCTATTCCGGCGTTGCGGGACCCGGTCAGCCGGGAGGAGATTTTTTCAGCCATCCCGCTGGGGCGGGTAGGCCGGCCGGAGGAGATCGCCGCCCCCATCCTGTTCCTGTGCAGCGAGCATGCCGGGTTCATTACGGGAGAGGTGTTCAATGTCAACGGGGGCGCGGTGCTGGTAGGCTAGTAGGAGAAAGCAGTTTCGAGTTTCCAGTTTCAAGTTTCGTAGGAGGTCTCGAGGGCCCGGGCGGAAGTGAAGACTTGAAACTCGAAACCAGGCGCTGACCAATGAGTTAGATAGTTATGGGCTCGAAACATTTGCTGAAATCCAGCATCTCCATTCTTCTGTTGAGCTTGGGTGCATTCGCCCAGGGAACGCCGTCTTCGCAGACGGCCACATCCGCGGCGCCCGCAAACCAGACGGCGCCCCAGGATGAAAACGCGCAGAAAGCTAAGGGGCTACTCAACCAGATGATTCAGGCGCTGGGCGGGCAGGCCTGGCTCAATATCCAGGACATGCGCGAGCAGGGCCGCACCTGGAGCATCTACCACGACCAACCCACAGGGACGGCGCAGTTCTGGCTATTCTGGAAGTACCCGGACAAAGAGCGGATCGAGCTGACGAAGAAGCGCGACTGGATCATCATCTACAACGGCGACCAGGGATACGAGGTCACGTTCCGCGGTACCGCTCCTCAAGAGCAAAAAGCGATGCAGGATTACCTGCGCCGCCGCAAATACTCGCTGCCGTGGGTGCTGCGGCAATGGCTGAACCAGCCCGGTGTGGCTCTTTTTTATGATGGCCAGGTAGTGGCGGCGCAACAGCAGGCGGAGCAGGTGACCATCATGAACGCGCAGAATGAGGCAGTGACGATTGACATGGACTACAACTCGCACCTGCCCATCAAGAAATCGTTTGTGTGGCGGGATGCGGACCGATACCGCAATGAGGAAGTGGAGATTTACGGGAACTACAAGGTAATCCAGGGAATCGCCACACCGCTCACCATTACCCGGTACCACAACGGTGACATGACCAACCAGCGGTTCATAAGCGACGCCTCCTATAACCAGAACCTGGCCGATTCGCGGTTTCAGGCCAACGTGACCTGGAACCCACATGACATGCCGCCGGCAAAGAAGAGGTGATAGCGGTAACCAGGACACACCTGAGCGGCCATAGCCCGCAGAATTTGCGGCTACGGCTCCGCTAAAGCGGAGCCCTTGCGAAGAGTCTTGTCGGGTGGCTTGTTGAACAGCCCCACACAAGCCAAAAACGGGCTTGAGTGGGCCACCCACCTTTATCTGTTGGCCGCGGCCTTGGTGAACTGGTCGGCGGCGATGGTGGGGGCCACTTTCTTGAGCTTGGCCAGAATGCGGTTGCGATCCGATTCCGAAGTTGCCGTCGAGTAGCGCTTCCGCAGCAAAGTGACCTTCTCTTGGCGGGCGCGGCGGCGGCGCAGTTCGCTTCTCCTGCTGGGTGCGCTCATGATGTAGTGCTCCTAATTTATGAATTGCCGAATTCAAAGCTGCTGCTCCTGTTACTTATATAACGAAAAGCACAAGTGGAGAAGAAGATCTGCCGCAGCAAGGCGGGGAGAAGGCGATGTGCGCGAGCGCAAGGCTCACAAATTCAGCATGACGGTGACGGACTTGCTGCCCCGATTGATGAATACCAGGTCAGCCTTGCCGTCATGGTTAAGGTCGGCCAGTCCAACGGCGGCGGGAGTTTGGGTGAGCGGCAAGGCAGCTTGGGTGAATACTCCGGGATGGAGGGCAACCAGGAAGACGATGGAATTGTGCTTCTGGTCGGCAAAGGCCAGATCCTGCAGGCCATTGCCATCAATGTCTCCCGAGGCGAGATTTACCGGGCTGCCCGTGCTTCCCTTGAGCAAATGCCCGCCCGTTTTCACCAGATAAAACCTGCCCTGGGCGCCGGCTCTCAGCCAGGAGGAGTCCTGTGCGTCAGCCTGGCCCAGGAGCACATCCGGCAGGCCGTCGCCATTCACGTCAGTTAACTCCGCCTGGAGGGGGGTCGCCGGTGAACTTACGCCGGCGGCGAGGGCCAAGGCACAGGACCGCTGCCCGCCGGTGCGGCATGAGGCGGGTTTTAGCTTGGCGCCGGCGATGCGCCGCGCGATGAATTCCTGGAGGATACGGGCAGTTTGCGAGGCCTGGCGAAATCCGCCTCTGCCGTCGCCCAAGAGCAGGGCGGATTCACCCTTCTTTCTACCGCTTACCATGATGTCGGTGTCGCCATTGTTGTTGAAATCGGCCAGCATAACCTGGGCGGGCTCGAAGTCCAGTTGATAGGTGGAGCGCGATCCCGCATCCTGTGGCGGGTTGCTCGCCGAGTGCGGGTCTGCGCCCGAGGCGTTCAATGCCAGTTGGCGCTGGAAGCGAGAGGTAAGCTCCTGCCCGATTACGGTACCAGCCAAGTTGAGTTGTTCCGGTTCATCAGCGCAGCAGGGAAACAGCTGGTCTCCGAACTTCCCTCCACTGATGTAGTGCCAATGGGCAGTGGTGATGGAATCCATGGCACCGTAGTAGTCGGGAAAAGTGGGATTCCAATTCAACTGCGCCAGTTGAGAAATGGGATCGGGCAGGGTGGGCTGTCCCTCGCCGTTCCACAAGCGAGCTAGAGAAGCCTGAGGGAAATGGGGATGAAGGTTTTCGCCCACTTCCTCCAGCAGGGTGGCGGGAAGAGAGGTGAGGCTGAGGGGTACGTCAATTCTCCTGCCCGCCGGGATCCTTCCGGGGGCCCAAAAAATCAGGGGAACGTGGATGAGCTCGCGGTAGAGAGCATTGCCGTGGGTCATCAGGCCATGCTCGCCGAAGCTCTCGCCATGGTCGGAGGTGACGACTACCAAGGTGTTGCGAGCCAAGCCGCGCCGCTGCAGTTGTCCCATGAGCTGCTGGATCTGGTCGTCCACGTAATTGATGGCGCCGTCGTAGGCGTCCACCGCGCCCTGGCGCTGCTGCGGGGTCAGGTGCTCAAACCAGTCCCAGTGTTCGGAAGCGCGGCTGCCCGGGTTTTTCATCGTGGTATAGCGATGCAGATAAGGCTCGGGCGGGCGGTAGGGGTCGTGCACGTCAAGATAGTTCAGGAAAACGAAGAAGGGCCTGTGACTGCTGTCAATCCAGCGCAGGGCATGACGGTTGATCTGCTGGGCGCTGCGCCGACCGAAGAGGTCCTGCTTCAGCTCCAGTTGAAAGAGCAAGTGCTTGATGAGGTCGCCGTAAAAGGTCTGCGCGAAGCTGCTGGCGAGAGACTGAAAGTCATCTTCGAAATGAATAAAGCCGCGGCCAAAACCTCGGCGGCGGCAGAACAGCAGGGTGTTGGCGGAGAAGGCCGCGGTGCGATAGCCGCGGGCCATGAATTCATCACCCAGCACGGGATAATCCCAGCCCAGCAGGGAGCCATCGCTGTCCACGTGATGCTGCTCGGGATAAAGCCCGGTGAGCAGAGAGGCGTGCACGGGCAGGGTCCAGGAGGAGGGGGCAATGGCGTTTTCGAAGAGCGTGCCCTGGGCGGCGAGTTGGGTCAGGTGCGGGCTGGTGGGCCGGGCGTATCCGTAGGTGGAAAGATGGTCGGCGCGCAGGGTGTCCACCACGATAACCAGGACGTTGGGGGCGGCGGAAGAGGCAGCCGGGAGCTTTGCCAGGGCCCGCCGCTCGTGGATTCTCTGCTTGAGGGGAAATCCGACGATGCACCACAGAGCCAGGAGCAAGAGCACAGGCAGGGTGCGCTTCTGCCAGCGCACGAGGAAGGGCCCGCGGAGCAGCCACAAGAACGCGAGCAGCGAGGCGGCGGTGATCGTGGTGAGAAGCTCGATGATGACTGGAGATGCGAAAGGGGAACGGCTCAAGCAGGCGAAAAGGCTCAGGCCGGAGAACAGGAACGTGGCCTGCGTCAGGTCGAGGTGGTTGAGGGCGCGGCGGCGCTTGAGCGCGATCAGGACCAAGGCCGCGCCCAGGAACAACAGAGGCTCAATCTCCACGCCGGCGCGCATCAGATCACGCCAGATGTAAGTGTTGGGAAGATAGCCCTCGCCCAGGCCGGTCAAGACTCCCCACCACAAGGAAATGAGCAGGAAATCGCCAATGGAAAACAGCGGCGGCCTGAATTTAGGGGGCGAAGCCATCGGGGCGTGGGGGAAAGGTTACAATCGTGGAGTTTCGATTGCAACCGCTGGAGCCAAGCGATGGCCTACTGTACCAAATGCGGCGCGAACATTCCGGAGAGCGCACGGTTCTGCCAGGTGTGCGGACAGACGCAGGCAGCGGGTGCGGCAGGGAACCCGGCCCCGGCGGCGCAGCCGGGACTCTCGGAGAATACGGCGGCGTTGCTCAGTTATGTGCTGGGCTGGTTGACGGGAATTATCTTCTACCTGATTGACCGGCGGCCTTACGTGCGCTACCACGCGGCCCAGTCTATTGTGACTTTCGGGGGACTGCATATTGTGCGCGCGGTGATCGCCATCATGTTCGGAGTTGGCTGGTGGTGGGGCAGAGGATTCGGTCTCCGGGGCGGCGGCCTTTTCCTTCTCTGGGGCCTGAGCCTGCTGACGCTGGTGCTCTGGATTTACTGCATGATCAAGGCGTACCAGGGCGAGCGCTTCAAGTTGCCCATCGCCGGCGATATTGCCGAAAGCCTGGTCCACTGAGGCCGCCTTCCAGGAAAAAAGAGGACCGGCGCGTTGCCGCGCCGGTCCAGTCCAAGCCCTGGTTGCTCAGTGAGCTTGAGCCATCTTGCAGAACGAGCCCACCTTGGTTACATCGCTGACCTGGAGTTTGGGCCCAGCGCTCGCCGCCGATGTTGCCGGCTGGGTTGTCGACGAGTTGGCTGCCGCACCAGCGCCGGCCTGGCCTGGGGTGGACCCGGCTTGCGACTGGGCTGCCGCGCCAGGCTGCGAGTTGGTGGTGCCGGTGGAACCATAGGGCGTTCCGCCGCTGGCGGCGCCGCCCGGTGCTGCCGGGTTTGCCGCCGCTCCCGGCGCGCCGCCGCTGCCATTGGTTTGTGAGCCGGTAATCTTCACCTCCTGGCCCACATGGTTGCCCAGCAGCGAATCGTCGCCAGCCAGAGAATAGACCTCGCCCGATTTGGTGACCAGGCTGTACTGGCCGGGCGTGCCGCTCAGGCAGCCCTCGACCGTGGTCTGGGGACCAGTTGCCGCCTGGGGCGTGGTTCCCGGCTGGGTTCCGGCAGCGCCCGTTTGGCCAGTAGCACCGGTGGCCGGAGTTGAAGGAGTGGTTTGCGGGTTGGGTGTGGCCGAAGTTGTGCCGGGGGGATTGGTTCCCGTCTGCGGCTGGGGATTCTGTGCCGTCCCGCTACTCTGGGGCATGGAACTGTTTTGCGAGGGTGATTGTGCCGGCGTGCCTGCCTGGGCAGTACCCGCGGTCTGTGCGACTACCCAGACAGCGGAGAGCAGCAGGACAGCCATCAAGAAAACCGGTTTACGCATGAGCACCTCCGAGGGTGGGTTGCATTTTCAGCCCACATGATTAGAGCGAGAAAGAGGCTGGAATGTTTGCTCGCGTCCAGGCTGGGTTCTGACGGGGCTAGTGCCGGGGCTTGCGCCCGAAGAAGCGGAAGCGCGATTTGGCGGTCTCAACTGTCACGTCGGTGAAACCTGCGGACTGCAGGCGCGCGAGCATACTTTCCGGCGGCACCAGCACCATGGTGTCGAAGAGGTGAACCAGCGGCATCATGATGGACGAGCGGCTATCGGTACCGGCAAAGGTGCCGCCCGGGCGGAGCACGCGGCAAACTTCGGCCAGGATGCGGTCCTGCAATTGCGGCGAGGGCACGTGGTGAAGCATGGTGAAGGCCACGGCGCCACTGAAGGAGGCATCGGGAAAGGGCAGAGCGGCAGCATCGCCATTTACCACCGTGACATTGCTGTGGTTAAAGCGCTGGCGCAGCGTGGCCACAAGTTTGGGATCAATCTCCACGCAAGTGACGCGCTCACAGGACTGGCGCAGCAGGTTGGTGGTGACGCCCGGGCCAGGCCCCAACTCCAGAACACTGCCGCCAAGTTCCACCCCGGCCAAGGTCCAGGGCACAATGTCTTCAATCACCGTGCGCTTCCAGTAGCTGGAGCCCAGAATGCAGTGGTGCAGGAGGTTCATGGCACGCCGTCGCCTGCCACCATATTATGGCCTGAGGAGCGGGCGGCGCCGCGCCAGCGATAATAAAAGGGAACACCCGCCAGAATGACGGCCAACCCGAGCGAGGAGCGCACAGGACGCACCAGCCAGAGGTTGACGGTGAGAGCGATGGCGGCGACCAGAAAGATGAGCGGCGTCCAGGGATAGCCCCAGGTGCGATAGGGCCGGGGCAATCCGGGTTCGCGGCGACGCAGGCGAATGAGTGCGAGCGCGACCAGGGCAAAAAAAATCCACACGGCAAAGACAAAAAGGGAATAGAGCTGCTCGAAGGTGCCGGTGAGGGCGAGCAGAGCAGCCACGGTGCCTTCCAACAGCAGCGCGCCGCTGGGAGTGTGGAACCGGGGCTGCAGGCGCTGCGCGAACTGGAAGAAGGCGCCGTCGCGCGCCATGGCGTAGGGAATGCGCGCGCCCGTGAGTTCCACCACGTGCAGCGCGCCCAGGGCGGAGATAGCCATGGCAATGGTCAGCCAGGCGGCGCCCTGGTGGCCAGCGAAGGACTGCACCACGTCAGAAGCGACATGCTGCGATCGCGCCACTTGGGCGAAGGGCAGCACGTGGAAGTACACCACGTTGGCCAGCAGGTACAGTCCGCCCACGGTAAGCAGGCCAAGAATGATGGCACGGGGAATGTTCCGATGCGGCTGCAGGATTTCCTCGCCCAGGTCGCCGAGATCATTGAAGCCGTTATAGGCCCACATGGCGGGCACCAGCGCGGTGAGGAAGGCGCCCAGGGCGCCCAGGCTAATCGGCGTGATCGCCGGCGAGGCGGCAGCGGCCACGTGCTTTCCCAGTGCGACACCGAGCACCACAATCAGAACGATCGTGCCCACCTTTAATGAGGTGAGCAGGACCTGGATAGCGCCGCCCATGCGCACGCTCAGGTAGTTGATGGCCGTAATCCCAATGATGACAGCTGCCGCCAGGGGCTGGGCCAGGGTAAGGGTGAATGCGTAGCTGCCCACATGCCCGACGGCGAGAGGGAGGGCGACGGCGGGTAGCAAAAAGCCGATGAATCGCAGGCAGCCAGCCGTCAGCGTGGCCATGGCCACCGGTCGCTCCAGGAAGGAGCTCATCCAGCCGAAAAGAAATCCCCAGAGCGGACCCAGACCGCGTTCCAGGTAAACGTAGGCGCCGCCGGCCTTGGGGAAAGCGGCGCCCAGCTCGGCGTAACAGAAGGCGCCAAAGAGCACAATTATGCCGCCCACGATCCAGGCGGCGAAGACGAGGGCGGTGGAGCCGACCGTGCGCGCCATGTCGCTCGAGACCAGGAAGACGCCGGTGCCGATGGTGTCGCCAATGACGATGGCGGTGGCCGACCACAGGCCCAGTCCGCGCACCAGGCCCGGCGTCGCGGCCCGGGTTGGCTGGTTGGAGCCGGCGGAGGACATGAAAAGGTGCTGAGAGCGTACTCTCGCGGTAAGAGCGGGTCAAACAAGCCCATTTTTCAACATGAAGACGGGGACAGATCCGGTTTACGAATGACGATTGAAGATTGATGATTTAAGGGCCTCAATGCCGGATGCTGGCCGTGCAAGTGCCAGCCGTCCGCGCGGTTTCCAATCGTCAATCGAAAATCGCAAATGGGCAATTTCCGCGCTGTGGCGGATTCCCGCACGTAGCGCTATCATCAACAGCGCATGGCGCAGAAGGCAATGATTGCGGAATTTCCCTGGACTGAGGATTACCGTGTCCGCGGCCTGGAAGATGTGCTGACACCGGCGCTGGTGATTTATCCGGAGATGGTTGTTTCCAACCTGGAACGGACGCTGGCGCTGCTGGGAGGCGATGCCAGCCGCTGGCGCGTGCACATCAAGACCGCCAAGCTGGCATACACATTGCACCTGCTGGTAAAGCGTGGCATCAGCAACTTCAAATGCGCGACCACTCTGGAACTGCTGACCGCGTGCGAGTGTGGCGCCAAAGACGTGCTCTTTGCCTATCCTTCGATGGGCGCAAATGCCCGGCGGGTGCAGGAACTGGCGGAGCAGTTCCCAAACGTGCGCGTTTCCGCGCTGGCCGAAAATGAAGAGCAGGCGCGGCAATGGCGGGGCAGCCGGGTGGGAGTTTTTCTCGACATCAATCCGGGGATGAACCGGACGGGAGTGGAGCAGACCTCCAGGGCTGAAATTGTCGCGCTGGCGCGAGCGGTGCGCGCCGCCGGGCTGGAATTCCGCGGGCTGCATTATTACGACGGGCAGCTGGGCGGCCTGGATTTCGAGGAGCGCGCGCAGGCGGCGCACCGCGGTTATGCGCAGCTGCTGGAAATTGTTGCCGCGCTGGAGAGCGAAGGCACTCCGGTTGGGGAAGTGATTACAGCGGGCACGCCCACGTTTCCCAGTTCGCTTTCGTATTCCGGTTTCCGCGGGCGGCGTTTTGTGCACCGAGTCTCGCCCGGAACCGTAGTTTACTGCGATGCCAGCAGCCTGGCGCAACTTCCGCCGGAGTACGGTTACCGCCCGGCGGCGCTGGTGACGGCGCGGGTAGTGAGCCGGCCGCGCGCCGGCATTGTGACCTGCGATGCGGGGCACAAAACGGTTTCCGCCGATGCCGGGCTGCCCACCTGCGTGGTGCTGGGGCATCCGGAACTGATGCCACTTGCGCCGAGCGAGGAGCATTTGCCGCTGGCCGTGCGGGACGGCGGCCAGGGGCCGAGGCCAGGAGACGTTCTTTACCTCTTGCCCCGTCACGTGTGCCCGACGGTGAATAATTTCGATGCCGCGCTGCGGGTGCGCCGGGAGGAGATTGAGGGGGTGGAGAAGGTCAGC
>DATGGJ010000101.1:0-2370 GCA_035308585.1 Terriglobales bacterium | reverse complement strand
CGCCAGTTCCACCCCGGAGGAGTTGAGGCGTCCGGCAGCAATCTCTTCGCGCACCCGGGCCAGGACGGCGCGCGCCGCCTCCGCCACGGCGGCGTGTCCCTCGCGCTCGGCTAAGGCCGTAATCTGCTGCAAACGCAGGAGTTCATCCACAGAGGGCAGGCGGCGGTACAGTTCGGATTTGTCGGCCACGGGCACCGCCCGCAAATTATCCCACACTTGGCGGAACTGGCAGCCAGGCTTCACCGTATTCCACCAGGAAGGAGTAGGCATGAGACTCCTGGTCTTAACCTGGGTTCTTTTTCTCCTGGCCGCAACCGTGGCGGCGCAAGACCTGGTACCTGAAGCTCATCTTGAGCAGAAGTTTCTGCCCGGCGGAAACATTCAGATGCACCTGGCGCCGGGCGACTACAGCATTTCCGGCACCTTGGCAGAGCGTGTGCGTGTCACGTATCGTCCGGCGGGCACAACCTCAGGCCCGGTCAGGGTGGAGTTGCAGGCTGCGGGCTCAAATGCCAGCCTGACAGTGCGGCACACTTCCCACCAGAATTTCCACGCCGATATCGAGGTGCCTGTGCGCTCCGACCTGCTCATTCGCCTGGGAGCCGGCGACCTGAATGTTCAGGGTGTTGCCGGGAGCAAGGACGTCGAAGTCCATGCCGGGGACGTAAACATTGACGTGCGGCGCCCGGAGGACTACCAGCAGGTGGAGGCTTCCGTGTCCGTCGGAGACCTCACGGCTCCGGCTTTCAACGTCAGCAAAGATGGCTTCGCAAGGTCGTTCAAACGCCACGGTCCAGGCGCCTATCGGCTCCACGTTCACGTGGGAGCAGGCGACTTGCGTCTCTATGAAACGGATTAGACGCCGGCGGAGACGGCCTGGGGCAGAAAGGCCGCCATGCGCACGCAGTTGCGCCCAGCCTGTTTGGCGCTGTAGAGGGCGGCATCGGCGGATTTGACCACCTCGTCGCGGGTGGCGCCATGGATGGGATGGGCGGCCGCTCCGGCACTGATGGTGACGGCGCGCGGCACTCCCGGGAAGCGGTACCCGGCCACTTCGCGGCGCAGCTTTTCCGCCACACTGAAAGCTTGCTCGGCGCTGGTTTGGGGCAGCAGCACGGCAAATTCCTCGCCACCATAGCGGCAGACAACGTCAATCTTGCGTAGCTGCTGGGAGAACACAGACGAGACCTGGCGCAGGACCTCGTCGCCCAGCAGGTGCCCAAACTCGTCGTTCAGGCGCTTGAAGTGGTCAATGTCGAGCATGATCACCGCCAGGCTGGTGCTGTAGCGGCGGGCGCGCTCCATTTCCTCGGCAATGCGCGTTTCGAAATAGCGGCGGTTGAAGATGCCGGTTAAGCCGTCAATGTAGGCCAACTGGCGCACCCGCTCCACGTAGTAGGCGTTCTGGATGGCGGTGGCGCAGATGTCGGCCACCGACTCCAGGGGCTGCGCGTCCGCCATCTGAAAGGTGTTCAACTGGGCGCTGTCCAGAGCCAGCACTCCCAGGGTCTGGCCAAACGAGATCAGTGGAATGCACATCTTGGAGCGGGTTTGCTCGAACATGGGCATGTATTGCGGCACCCTGGAAACATCGTTTTCCACCACCGTGCGACCGGTAGCCATGCAGCGCCAGGCGATGGCGTCGCCGATAACCAGCGTTTCCGGGTGGGAGCCGCGCAAGTTCAGACCGCCCTCGTGGGCTCGCAGCACCAATTCCTGGTCGTCGCGCAACAGAACGGATACGTGCTCGCCGGGGAAAGACTGCCGCACCAGCGAGCACACCTTGGCCAGCAGGTCCTTCAGGTCAAGTACCGCGGTAGTCTGCTTGGCAATAGCGTTGATGGCCTCCAGCTGCGCGGCGCGGTGCTGCTCCAGGGAATAAAGATGCGCGTTCTGCAGCGCCATGGAGGCCTGGGTAGAAAACAAGGTCAGCAGGTCAATGGTGTCGGAATCGAAGAAGTTGAGCTGCTGGCTCTGGCAGTCGAGCACGCCCACCACCTCGTCCCGCACCATGAGCGGGACCGCCAGTTCGGAGCGGGTGCTTTGCGCGGAAACCACGTAGCGTGAATCCTTGCTGACGTCAGGCACGTAAACGGGGCGCTTCAATTGAGCGGCGGCCCCGGTAATTCCCTTGTCCAGCGTCAGCCGCAGCTGGTCCATGCCGGCATCCCAGCCGATCTGGCTGCGCACCTGCAGCTCCCGGGCGTTCTTGTCGAGCAGCAGGATGGCTACGTTCTGCAGATGAAAATAATCGCGTGCGATCATCAGGATCTGATTCAGCACCTCATCCAGGTCGAAGGTGGACAGCACGGCCTGGCTGGCGTCGTAAAGGACGGCGATCTTCTGCATAGTTTTCCAGGCTGGATTTTA
>DATGGJ010000100.1:0-3673 GCA_035308585.1 Terriglobales bacterium | reverse complement strand
CACGAGAATGTCGCCGCCATCACCACCGCCATCCACAGGCTGTTCCTCAAGATTGCCTCCTGTCGCCCGCTTACTTTTTGGCCGGCGTTATGTCCGTCACCGGCAGGTCCCAGTGAGCCAGCAGAATTTCGAACCGCCGCTGCTCTTCGCGTTTGTAGGTTTCCTGGTCTGGCCACAGTTGCCGGATCAAGCTTTCTTCCTGGGGGTCGGCGGTGGTGGCCAGCGTCGAATTCTTGAAACGGATGGTCACTCTGTAATCCCAGCGCGCATCCTCGGTCATGTGATTGGCCGGGGTCTCAACCTTCACCGCCAGCATGCGCCCGCTCTCCACTTCCTTTTTCAGCAGCGGGTAATGATTCTTGAGAAACAGGTTCAGGAACTCCTGCTGATGCCCCCATTGCACCTTGTAGTAGTACTCCATGGTGTAGGGCTGATTGGCCCCGCCCTGCGGCGGAGCTCCCTGTCCCAGCAGCGGCCATCCGGCGGCGCATATCCACAGCGCCAGCAGTATCTTCCTCATCCTTCCTCCTCGGATCACTAAATCTAAGCTCAGCAAACCGCCTGGATTGTAGACGCCGGCGCGCAACCTATCAATTTGCTTCGCTGTATCTGTACGGCTCTCGCTTCCCGTTCCCGAAAATTGCTTTTCTGCGTGTCTTTGTGTCTCTGTGGTGTAATTACAAAATCTATGGCTGACGAAGTCGAAATCAAATTCGTAGTCGAAGACGTTCCCGCGCTGGAAGAGAGATTGCGCATACTGGGATTTCATCTGCAAACGGCCAGCACCCATGAAATGAATACCCTCTTCGACACGGCCAAGGGCACATTGCGCAAAAGCGGCCAACTGCTTCGGTTGCGTCGCTATGGCTCCGCCTGGACTCTCACCCACAAAGCCCGTGGCCGCAAGGGGGTACACAAGACCAGGGTGGAAACCGAAACCGAGGTCGCGAACGGAGAGAGCATGCGCGCCATCCTGCTCGCCCTGGGGTATAACGAAGCCTTTTGTTATGAGAAGTTTCGCGCCGAATGGAGGGATGCGGAAGGGCACGTGGTGGTGGACCGGACGCCCGTTGGCAATCTGGCGGAGATTGAAGGGCCGCCGGAGTGGATTGACAGCACCGCCGAGCGCCTCGGGGTTGACTCTAAGCAGTACATTACAAAGAACTACGCGGAATTATTTCGCGAGTGGAAGCGGCGTACCGGCAGTGCCGCCCGAAACATGACTTTTGCTGAATGCGGCACTCCTCCCCCATTTAGCAAGCCCCTTTCCGGCCATGGGTCCAGTTCCGAAAAGTAAAGAAATGTAACGCGCAGTTTACAGTTCTTTACCCCATTTAACCTACTTTTTACATTGTTTGCTGCCAGAACGTGGTTCTATGGATGTGTGCAGCAGAGCTTCCGAGCTGCGTTGTGATCAAACAATGACATCCCCCACACTAAGCGCGGAAAGAGAATTCATTGACCTGATCGCGGGTGAACTGGCGAGCGGGGTGCATGCCGCGGTGCGCCGGTGGATGGGCGAGATCGAGCAGATACTTGGGAGCAACCTGAGCGACCATGCCAAGCTGCTCCGTATTCGCGAAATTGCTGCGCGGGCCGGCTGCAACCCATTGAAAGAACAAGGCCGGACGGTATAGCCGGCAGGCTCTACCATGGCCAGGGGAAATCGCGAGACTGCGCGCCACAGCAGCCAATAAACGGCTACAATTGCACTAGCAAATGCGATACTCTGGCCCCGCCCTCCTAGCTGGCAAGCCTCTGGTGTGGGTGCATCGAAACCACTAGTGTGACGTCGAGAACGGAAATCCCGCCTGAGGAAGCCGGTACTGAGTACTCGCTGAATGGCGCGAGCACACTCGAGGAAGGCGTCTCCGAATACGAACCCAATTTCCTGCCGCCACCGAGCCTGAACCGGGGGTGGTGGCGGACGCTGGTTTCCAGCCTGCGCGACCGCATTGCTCCCGAAAAATTGCCACCGCTGGAGCTGACCTCCCATCCCGTGAACCTGGGCATGCTGCCCGGCGACATGCTGACCATGCCCTGGTACCGCACCATCTTCATGAACCTGGGCAACGTGATTACGCCGGAGACTCTGGCGCCACTGGAGCTGGAGTCGCAGCCGGTAGAGGTGGGCGAACTCATTGCCGACCGCATGAGCCATCCCTGGTTCAGCTCGCTGTGGCAGAACCTGCGCGACGGCATTCATCCGGAAAAACTTCCGCCCTTGCAGCTGACGGCGCAGCCGGTGGACCCCTATGTAGCCTCCGAAAAGCTATTGCAGGCGCCGCACTGGTCCTCGGTGATTGATGCGCCCAAGGTCTTCCTGCCGGATGAGCCGCAAGCTTCCGAGGTGGAATATGCGCGCCCGGCGGCGCCGGGAGCGGCGCCGAAGCCGCCGCGCAAGCCCATTCGCGTGGACATTGACTTCACCCACGTGATGGTGAGCCAGCTGAAGGACGACCTCTCGCGCTCACGGCTGCGGGAAGCGTTTTGGATGTCGCTGGTGGCGCACCTGGCCGTGGTGCTGCTGATCATCGTGGGGCCCAGGTACCTGCCGGGCTACAAAAAGGGGGTGGCGCTGCTTTCCGCGGCCGACCTGATGCGCAGCCGCCAGGTAACTTTCCTGGAAATGCCGCCCGACCTGCAGAAGAACGTTCCTAAGCCTAATACCAACATCCTGTCCGACAAGAACCGGATCGCGCAATCACGGCATCCCACGATTGACAAGAAAACCCTGCAGGAGCTGCGCGACATGAGGCGGCCGGGTGCGCCGGGAGCGCCGGCGCAATTGGCGCAGCCCAGTCCGGGAGTTCCGCCGCAGCAGCAGATGGCGCAGGCGCAGCCTTCACCTTCGCCGACGGGAGGCGGAGCTCCGGCGCCGGCCAACCCGCAGCAGTCGCAGGTTCAGCTGCCGGCGCAGCAGGCGCGCAAGAGCGGGCCCAATCCGTTCCAGCAGCCGCGCTCAGCGGGCGAAGCCATCCAGCAGGCGGCGCGGGAATCAGCCGCCACCCGCGGCAGCTTTGGCGGGGGCACGGGCGGCGAGTTCGGCATGGGCACCGGCCCGCACGGCGGCATCGCCAGCAACCTGGAGATCTTGAGCGATACCCAGGGCGTGGATTTCGGTCCCTACCTCAGCCGCATCGTGCACGTAGTGCGCATCAACTGGTACAACCTGATTCCGGAGGTAGCGCGGCCACCGCTGCTGAAGAAAGGCAGAGTTTCGATACAGTTTGCCATCATGCCCAACGGCAGCGTGACCGGGATGACGGTGGTGAGTCCCTCGGGCGACGTTTCGCTGGACCGCGCTGCCTGGGGCGGCATTACCGCCTCCAATCCTTTCGAACCTCTGCCGCAGCAATTCCACGGCCCCTACCTGGCGCTGCAATTCAACTTTTATTACAACCCCAGCAAGAACGACCTGCAGTAGCTTACCCTGCATGGACCGCTGCTTTCGCGGTCGCCTGATGACTCGCTAAAAACTACAGGCCGGCCAAGCAACTTGTCTTGGCCGGCCCGGAAGTCTGCAGGGAGGTGCAGACGGTATTCGTTAGATGGGTCAAATGATATATACAACATCCGACATATGGGTACATTACCAACGACGCTGACCCTATCCTGGCTGCTGCCCAGTCCCCTGGGAGGGGGGTCGGATAATGTATACAGTATGCGACAT
>DATGGJ010000099.1:0-39410 GCA_035308585.1 Terriglobales bacterium | reverse complement strand
GACGGCAAGCAGTTTGCCCGCTACACTCGCGTGGCCGGCGACCCCAATCCCTGCCAGCCGCTTCGCCCCGAAGGCAGTTATTTCACCTCGGGTAGCCTGCTCCAATTCCACACCATCTCTTTGGCCGGCGAGCCTCTGGGGGTGGTATTTATCGAGTCTGACCTGCACGAACTTGCCAGCCGCCGCAACCGCTACCTTGCAATTGTGGCCTTTATCATTGCCGCCTCCCTGGGCTTGGCTTCGTTTCTCGCCTCCCGCCTGCAACGCGTAGTCTCATTGCCCATCATCGAACTGGTGGACACCACCGCGGTCATCTCCCGCGACAAGGACTACAGCGTGCGAGCCCGTCCTCGCGGCCGCGATGAATTAGGCAGGCTCATTTCCGCTTTTAACCTGATGCTGGAGGAAATCCAGGCCCGCGACCTGGCTCTGCAGAAGCACCGCGACCATCTAGAATCCGAAGTTGCCGCCCGCACCTCCGAACTGCTTGCCCTGAACCAGCAACTGGTCATCGCGAAGGAAGCCGCCGAAGCCGGCAGCCGGGCGAAAAGCGAGTTCCTGGCTAACATGAGCCACGAGATCCGCACTCCCATTAACGGCATCATGGGCATGACTGAACTGGCGCTGGATACCGAACTCAACTTCGAGCAGCGCGATTACCTCGCCGCGGTCAAAAAATCCGGCGACGCCCTGCTCACCGTGGTCAACGACATTCTCGATTTCTCCAAAATCGAATCGGGCAAGCTCGACCTCGAATCCATTCCCTTTGAGTTGCACGACTGCCTCAGCGAAGCGGTAAAGTCCATGGCTCTGGCCGCCCACCAGAAAGGTTTGGAAATCGTCTACCGCATCGCTCCCGAGATTCCCGGCCGCCTCATCGGCGATCCCAGCCGTCTGCGCCAGATCGCGGTCAATCTGGTCGGTAACGCCATCAAGTTTACCGAGCGCGGGGAAGTCGCCCTGCAGGCCAGCCAGGAAACCGGCGACGGCGAAGCTGTCCACCTTCATTTCCAGGTCCGCGACACCGGTATCGGCATTCCCCGGGAGAAACAGGCCCGCCTTTTCGAAAAGTTTTACCAGGCGGACAGCAGCACCACCCGCCGCTTCGGCGGCACCGGCCTGGGCCTGGCCATCTGCGCCCGTCTGGTGGAGATGATGGGTGGCCGCATCTGGGTGGAGAGCACGGAAGGCCAGGGCAGCGTCTTCCATTTTCTCCTGCGCTTCTCGCGCGCGCCCCTGCAGCCGACCTCGGCCTGCGAAGATAATGTGGACCTGCGCGGCCTTCCCGCCCTCATCGTTGACGACAACGAAATCAACCGCCAAGTGCTTCTGGAATTCACCACCGGCTGGGGCTTGCGCCCGGTGGCTACCCCGAACGGCGAACTGGCGCTGCAGAACATGAAGGCTGCCTACCGTGAGCATCATCCCTTCCGTGTTCTGCTTCTTGACTGCCGCATGCCCGGCATGGACGGCTTTACTCTGGCCCAGCGCATTCATGAAGACCCCGAACTCAGCGGCACCATCATCATGATGCTGACTTCCGACGCCCAGCGCGGCGATGCCGCCCGCTGCCGCGAACTGGGGATTTCGGTTTACCTGGTCAAACCCTTCCACAAAAATGAACTGCTGCTGGCCATCCGCGCCGCTCTCGGCGCTCCCACCATGCCCCGCCAGCCCGACCAGGTCCTCACCCGCCACACCTTGCGGGAATCGCAGTCTCACCTGCGCATCCTGGTGGCTGAAGACAATCCGGTCAACCAGGCCGTTATGCTGCGCCTGCTGGAAAAACTGGGGCATGTTCCCACCCTCGCCGCCAACGGGCGCGAGGCGCTCACCCTGCTGCAGGCGCAGAAGTTCGATCTGGTCTTTATGGACGTGCAGATGCCCAAACTGGACGGCTTTGCCGCCACCGCCGAAATTCGCCGCCGCGAACAGGGCGGCAGCGGCCATCTTCCTATCGTGGCCATGACCGCGCACGCTCTGAAAGGAGATCGCGAGCGCTGCCTGGCAGCGGGCATGGATGGCTACATTGCCAAGCCGCTGAAGTTCGAACTGGTGCAGCAGGAAATCGAACGCCTGTGCGGAATTCCCCCCACGCCTCCAGCCTCCCCCTGGACTCCCAAGCAGGCTTTGGGCAGGGTGGATGGCGACCTGGAACTGCTGCGCAAGATCACCTCGGTTTTCCTGGATGAATATCCACGGACGCTGGAGCAACTGCGCACCGCCATCTCCCAAAGCAATCAGCAGGTCATGCGCGATGCCATTCACATGCTGCAGGGGGAACTGGCCTATTTCGTCCTGGAGCCGGCGGTGGTCGAACTGGAGAAATTGCGGCTGTTGGTGCATGGCGGCCAACTGGAAGCGGCCGCCCTTTCCCTGCGGCAGTTGCAGGACGAACTGGATCGCCTGCGCCCGCAACTGCTGCAAGTTCTCGAGGTGCAACATGAAGGTGCTGGTCGCCGAGGATGACGGCTTTTACTGCCGCATTCTGGAAAGCGTGCTTCGCGAGGAGTATGAAGTCGTCATCGCGGCCGATGGCAACCGCGCCTGGGAAATACTGCAGGCGGACGGGGCTCCCCGCCTCGCCCTGCTGGATTGGCAAATGCCCGGCTTGGATGGCCTGGAAGTCTGCCGCAAGGTACGCGCCCATCCCGCCATGGACGGCTTCTACCTGGTCGTGGCCACCGTTCGCCAGAGCCTGGACGATGTGCTGGCCGGCTTCCAGGCCGGCGCCAACGATTACATCACCAAGCCCTTTCATGCCCAGGAACTGCGCGCCCGCTTGCGTGTGGGCCGTCGCGTCATCGAACTGCAGGCCGCCCTCGCCAGCCGCGTGGCCCAGCTTCAGGATGCCCTGTCCCGGGTCACGCAGCTGCAGGGTTTGCTGCCCATCTGCTCCTACTGCAAGCGCATCCGCGATGATCATGACTACTGGCAACAGGTGGAAACCTACATGAGTGAGCACTCCCAGGCCACCTTTACCCACGGCATCTGCCCCGAATGCTATGAGAAGTTCTTTAAGGCTGAGCTGGAGGAATTGCGCAAAGGAAGATGATGGGGGGACGGCCGCAGGGGATGTTTTAAGGGCAGCTCTTAGTGGCCACTGGCAACTGACCACTGCCTCTATGCCGGCTCCGGCACCATGGCCGCGCCGACCCGCGTTTTCAGCTTGCGCGCCCGGTCCATGGCCGCGTTGGCTAGCCGGTCGGCTTCACTGTTGGCTTGCCGGCGGATGTGCAGGATGGTGAACTCCTGCAATGACTGGATCAGTTCCTTGCACATTTCGTGAATTTCGCGCAAGCCCGCGCTCTGGCAGGTGTAGTGCCCGGTGATCTGCTTGACCACCACCTCGGAATCGCTGAACACGCACAGCCGGGAGCACTGGTTCTCGGCGGCATATTCCAGCGCCGCCAGCAGCGCGGAATATTCAGCGTAGTTATTGTCCCCGGCCTCGATGGTTTCGCTGATTTCCACCCGGCGGCCGCCGGGATGCTCGATCACCACTCCGATGCCTGCCGGGCCGCGGCTTCCCCGCGAACCACCGTCCACGTATGCCACCCAGGGCGACGACATAATACCGGAGTATACACAAAAATTATGTGTACCCATAGTACCTGTTTATCTTCTTGCACCAGGGCCGCAAAAAATTTAGGATTCTCTCCCACCTGCCCAGGATGGCAGGCCAGGAACAAAAAATGCCGCTCGCTGTGGACCTCAACCCGCAAGGACGTCTGGCTCGCGCTCTGGTTGAGCGCATGAACCAGCTTGATTTCACCATCCGGCAGCTCGCCCAGCGCACCGGCCTGACCTACGAGCACATCCGCAAGCTGGCCAAAGGCGAAGCTCACCCTTCCCGCTTGTCCCTGCAGGAAGTCTGCCGGGCCCTGCAGTTGCCAGCGGAAGAGATGGAGAGCCTGGCGGTCGCCGACCGCATCGAAAAAAAATATGGCGGCATTCCCCACGCTCTCGCCGGCCACCACCCCGAGCTTTCGCTGCTGGCTCCCTGGTGGGACATGCTCACGCGGGAACAGAAGGATTTTTTCCGCATCGAGATTCGCAGCGTGGCGGAAGCCAATCGGGTTGCCCGCAAGCCGGCCCGCGGCACCACGTTGCCTGAACCGGCCACCCGCCGCTCCCGCCGATGAGGGCGGCATTCTTCCCGGGTAGCTCCCGCCGGAGCCGCGATTTTGCTGCGCGTGCAGGTTGGCGCAGCCGCGTTTTTTGCAATTTTCGCCGCAATTTCCACAAATTCTTCCACAGTTGCACAAAAAACGGGCATTGACTCCATTTGGCAGCGCTTGTACCTTAGCTCCCGTCGACGGCTGAAAGGGTTGGCGTACACAATATGGCCAGTCCGAAGTAGGCTGGGTGATCAGCTGGGCGGCGCAAGCCGCTGAGCAACCAGGCCCGAAAAAACCGGCAGACTTTGCGAGAAGCCGCTGGGGCTTGGAACTGCGAAAGCAGTGGTCGCATCAGGGGCTGTGACGGTGCATGTTTCCACGCTGTTGGCTCCCTCGCAGGAGCTGGCGGCTAGAGCATAACCAATGTCACGGCCCTTTTAATTTTTCCCGCCCTTTTCCCCGCCACTTCCGAAGCTGGTTTTTTCTGCGATGAAAATTTCGCCGGTGCAGCCACTCCTCTGCTCCTGCTGACTGCTGACCCCTGACTTCTTTCTACTTCTTGTAACCAATCTTGCGCAGGAATTCGTGCCGGGCCGTAACCTCCGCCGGACCTTCCACACCTTGGGGCGCGTTTCCGTCAATCACTCCCAGCACGCCTCCGCCCTGCTCGCTGCGCGCCACGATCACCTCCACTGGATTGGCCGTGGCGCAGAAAATCGAGCACACCTCCGACGTGTTGCGCACCGCCGCCAGCAGGTTGATGGGATAGGCATTGCGCAACAGCAGCACGAAGACGTGCCCCGCCCCCAGCGCCCGGGCGTTCTGCACCGCCGCGCTCCTCAGTTCTTCGTCGTTGCCGTCCGACCGTATGAGGCAGGGTCCGGAGCTTTCGTTGAAGGCCAAGCCGAACCTGGCTTGCGGCACCGTCGTGACCACCGCCTCATACAAGTCTTCCACCGTCTTGATGAAGTGCGATTGGCCGACGATGATGTTGGCGTCTGCCGGGAACGCCATGCGCACACTTTGCAGTTCGAGCATACCTCGGCCTCCTTCGCGACATCATAGTCGCGGGAAACCTTCTCGGTCAGCTGCCGGTGCCTTTTCGGGCCGTATTGGCTAGCTCAGCGCCTTGATGAACTTCCACAAGGGGGTATCAAAGGCCCGGGCCATTTTCGACAAGGCGGTCAGGTTGGGACTATGATTGCCTTGTTCGTAATTCCATAGCCGGGTCAAAGAAATCCCACTCTGCTGCGCCATTTGCCGCAGCGACCATTCACGCTGTTCTCGTTGTTTACGCAGGTGCCGAGCAAATTTTTGTCTCAAGCCCATATCAGCACTCTTCCTTTTCGTTCGATTTGCCATTGTGCCGTTGTTCCGTCTTTGTGATTGTTGAGACAGCCCCAAGCTGCAAGTTGGGAAAGTATATACCTATCCCTTGCTTTCGCGCTAATGGGGCATTGCGAAAATAAAAAATATGTGGACTGTAAGATTTATTTACAACCGGGTGGATACTTCAGGACTGTTGTGAAAAGGCTTTCGGGATTAAGCCGCGCGTCGCTCCGCCATAAGTTGCTCCATGCGCTCCTGGCATTGCAGGCAGAAGCGCGCCCAGGGCACAGCCTCCAGGCGTTTGTCATTGATTTTTTCCTCGCAAGCCAGGCATTGCCCGTACGTTCCGTCTTCAATCCTTTCCAGCGCATCCGTCACCATCTGCAGCAGGCGCCGCTCCTGCGTGCTGTGGGCAAAAAAGAACTCCTTGCTGACAAAAATGCTGGCCCGCTCAGCGGCGTCCTGCGGGTAATCCTCCACCACCGAACGCCCATGTTCCTGGCTGACATTCACAATGCGCGACAGTTCTTGTTGTCGCGTCTGCAACATGCTTCTGAAGTTTGCCAGTCTGACCCGGTCCATTTCTTTCACCCCGGTCGGCCGCAAGCCAACACGCCGCGGTTTATGCGCTTGCCAGGTTCCTGCGGTAGCCGCTTCGACCCTCATTCGGCGAATTAGACGCCGTCCCATAGCACCCGGTTGCAGAATGCCGGCCGCCTGCAAAATAAAAATTGTGGATTTCCCATTCCGGCCCTGGACCGCTTACCTCTTCCCCGCCTGCCGCCGCATACGTTCCACAAATACCACTTCGTCGGGCTTGTCGTATTGCCGCAAAACGTGGCGCACGCTGCGCCCGCTCACCAGGTGAACCACTTCCTCGGCCAGGTTCTTGGCGTGGTCCCCCGCCCGTTCCAGGCTCTGGATCATGAACACCACGTGAAAGCTCTCGCGGTGCAACTGGTGCTCCGGATTCTCGATATGGCGCACAAAAACCAGGTTGCGCAAGCGGTCCATTTCCGCGTCCGCCTTGAGCACGTCCACCGCCCGCTTCACATCCCGCCGCGCGAACGCCTCCCGCGATTCCGCCAGCATGCGGGCCAGGATGCCGGCCATGGTGGAGAGTTCCTTCACCTCCTGTGCCTCCAGCCGCGAGCCCACCGCCACCGCACGGTTGGCGACGTTCAGCAGCAGGTCTCCGATCCGCTCCAGTTCGATAATGAATTTCAGGCAGGCCAGCAACCCCCGCGTGCGCTCCGCCGGCGCCTGGCTGATGGCGGCAGTTACTGCGTCATTGATGTCATGGTCGAGTTTGTCCAGTTCTTCTTCGTACTGGCGCACCTTCTCGGCCAGGGCGCCGGTGGGCGAGGCTACCCCTTTGGCCAGCGCCTCCGCGGCTTCCCGCGCGGCGTCAAACCCGCGCAAACTGGAATTCAGCAGCTGTTCGTAGGATTCATCGGGCGAGGGGTTCTTCAGTTCGGCAGTGCTCATGGGCTGGTCGGCTCCCGCATGCGGTTCTCACCGCAGCTTGGATTCAGCGGCTCAGACCGCCGTTGCTACCGTCCTGCATACACCCGTCTGCCGTGCTTTTGCAAGAAGCGGAATCAGTTCTCAGCTTTCGCGGTTCATGCGTATTCAAACATCGCGGGCTGCAAACTGGGAACCGGGGAATTGCCGCCCCTTACCGCGTGCTGGCCTCCGCCCGTTTGCCGTGCAGCAGCTCTACGATGGCATGGTTCAGCCGCGCCCGCAGTTCGTGCCGTTGCTGAGCCCGCGCGATGTAGCGCACCACCACTTGCACGCCGGAGCCGGTGGGCTGAACGTCAATGGCGGGTTCGGCGGAAAATGACTTCACCCCATAGTGCCGCGTCACCCGCTGCCATTCGTCTTTCGCCTCCCGGAAGCTGGCCTCTGTCTCCTTGGTCACAATCTCCCGTATTTCCTGGATGAACGGATAGGGGTCGCGGTCGGCGGGAATGGACAACCGCAGCTCGTCCCACAGCCACTGTCCTGATGTGGAGAAGTTGAAGTAATGGCCTTCGATGGCGAAGCTGTTGACGAAGGCCACCTTGCGCCCGGTAGGGTGCCCGGCATCGGTCCAGTTCCCTGTCTCCAACAGAACCGTGCGCAGCAGTCCAATCTCCACTACCTCACCGCCCACACCTTCGATCTCCACCCAATCCCCGACCCGGATACCGTTGCGCCCCATGAGGACGAACCAGCCGAAGAAGCCGACGATGAAGTCCTTCAGCGCCACCGTCAGGCCGGCGCCCGCCAAGCCCAAAATCGTGGGCATTTGCGCCGGCTTGCCGAACACGATGAACACCACCGCCAGCACCCCCAGCGCCTGTGCGGTGAAGCGGAGCACCACGCGCAGGTCCAGAAACCGCTTGCGGTCCGTTCCCAGCTTATTGACGAAGCGGTCAATCAGATGGTCGCCAACCAGCACCGCCAGCAGCACCAGCAAAATCCATGTCAGGGATCGGAGCATGGCATGCGCCGCCGCCCGCTCGCGCGCCTGCAGCACCGCCACCCAGGAGCCGTATACATCCGCCAATTCCTGTTCGTCCTGCACGCGCTGGTCGTACTCCGCCAGGGTTTTCTGGTCGCCGGCGAGGTGTTTTAAGGTGGCGAGACTGGGCCCAGCCGCGTTGCCGGTTTCTGCCGCACCTGCCGCCGGCGCGGTTCCGGCCGCACTCAAGCCTGAGGGCACGGCGCTCCCCGCCTGCGGCGTTGCCGCGGAAGCGCTGCTTTGCGCCTGCTCCTGCTGCGTCTCCTGCTCCAGAGCTTCGTGGCCGCGGGCCAGCGCCGCCGCGGCGCTTGAGGCCTCCTGTTGTGCCTGCCTGACTTGGCCCAGGGCGCCGCGAACCGAACTCCACGCCTGCACCTCGTCTATAAGGCTGCCGGTGCTGCCGGCTGCCGCGTTGGCCGCCGATGCCGAACTGGCAGCTACGCTGTTGGCCAAGGGCGTATTGGCGGGCGCATGGGTCGCGTCTTCATGCTCCTCCCGCATGCGCTCAATTTTTCCCGCCGGATTGCCGCCGGCGCGCATCAGGTCGTTCTGCGCATCCCCCAGTTCGTCCTTGTCCAGCTCCAGCTGCGCCGCCACCAACTGCTGTTGCTGCTCGAGTCGGGCCTTCTCCGTGTCCGGCGCCTTGGCCGCGAGCTGACCCAGCTTGTTTTCCCAGTCTTGTTCCGCCGCCACCTTCGCCGTCAGCTTCTTCACCCGGGCTTGCAACTGGCGGGCTTCCGGGGACACCGCGCCCGGATGCTGCGCCGCCTCCCGCAAAGCGCTGGCGAAGGCCAGGTCCACCTCGTGGTCGGCCACCCGGGCGGCTTCCTGCGCCAGTTCCCTCTCCGCTGGAGTGGCCGCCGTGCTGGCCAGGCTGCGCGCCGTCCGCAAAGGACCCTGGTCCACCAGCGGCGCCTCATCCGCCTGGGTGCGCCTGTGGTTCGCCACCACCGCGGGCGTGCTTCCGCCGCTGGTCAGAATCAGGCCCACAATGGCCAGGAGCAGCAGCGCCGCTAGCGCCGCAAAAATAGTCTTCTGGTGAGATTTCCCCATGAGTCGGTTAAGTCATTGTAGTATGCCCGAACCGCCCCCCGGCCGGGGAAGTTACCGTAGGGAATATCCGCCCGCGATCTTGGGCGAACACACTAGGTCACAGCATCGGCTCAAAAGCTGAAACGGGTGGAGAACTGAAACGCCCGTGAGCCGTAGCGCGGCGCCATGGCCAGGCCGGCTCCAAAGTGCGGATTCGGGCTGGCGGTCCAGTTGTTGCTGGAGCCGATCTCCGTGGTCGTGTACTGCACGTTGTCCACCGCGTTCTGCTGGAAATTCGCGTGGTTGAAAAGGTCGAACGCTTCAGCGCTGAATTTGAGGTTCATGCGTTCTTTAATCTTGACCGCTCGCGACACGCTGAAATCAATATCCTCGACCCCCGGGCCGTAGAAGGAGTTGTATCCCTCACCGGGAACAATAGAGAAGTTCAGCTGCGGAGTATCGAATACCGCGGTGTAGGGCCGCCCGCTGGCGAAATTCGCGACCGTCGCGAAGGTGAAATCGCGCAAAACATGAAATTGGGGAGACCAGGCGCCGCTCAGAACCAGGCGGTTGCGCTGGTCGAGTTGGGAGGGGCCGCGCTGCGCGGCCTGGTCGAACTGGTTGAAGTAGCCGGTGCCCTGGTCAATTGCCTTGGAGAAGGTGTATGCCACAGCCGTCTGAAATTGCCGGGAACTGTGGCGCAAGGAAACCAGCAGCGCGTTGTACTTAGATTTTCCAGAGTTGTCCACCGCGTTGATGGTGCTGAAATTCGGGTTGAGGATGCCGTCAATGGCTTCGAAATCGGGAACGTTATAGGTAACGCCGCTGGGCAGAGTCACGTTGTCATTGGTAAACGCGCCCCCAAACTGCGGAAGCGTCTGCAGCGCCGGAGGAACCAGGTTCAGGTCGAGCCCAAAGTTGCCATTCGCCTGCCGGGTTACTCCATTGGAATTCCCCAGCAGAGCCAGCCCATGACTGTAAATGTAGCCCACGCTGAGTGCGGTGCGGCTGCCGAACTGGTGTTCCACCGCGAAATTCGCCTGCTCCACATAGGGGCTGCGGAAGTTGGGCACAAATATCAGCAGCGATGGCGTCCCCCCGGCGCCCGCCGGAAAACTGGTGAGGCTGTTGGGAAAGTTCACGATGGGGCTGGTGTTGCCGAACCCTGGCCCGGTCCCCACCAGAAACTGCCGCGAAATGCCGTTCGACAGCGTAGCCTCGGAAACGTCCAGCAGGTCTTCCTGGATGTAAAACAGCCCAAACGAACCACGCACCACGGTAGCGTTGCGCGAACCGAGCGCGTAAGCGAAGCCGGCGCGCGGCGCGATGTTGTGCTTGCCGTAATTGATTTTGCAGGTCAGGGTGAATGCGGGGTTGCAAACCGGCGGCTGCGGCAGCACCTGCAGATCGTAGCGCGCGCCAAAGTTAAAGCTGAGCCGCTGCGTGGCCCGGAACTGGTCCTGGCCGAACAGTGAATAAGTCGGGGACGTAAACTTGGCCGTCGTTTCTCCGAAGGATTGCAGGTACAGCTCAAAGGCGCCGCTGGCCACGTCCGCCAGGCTGCCAAAGCGGTACTCGCCCTTGGGACCGTACACAAAGTAATCGCGGTCGTGATTGATGTTGATGTCCAAACCAGTCTTGATGGTGTGCCGTCCCACCACCTTGGTCAGATTGTCGGTCACTTCGTAGCGGCGGTCTGAAGTCGAGAGCTGGAAGCGGTTTCCGCCAAACACGAAGCCGGTGTCGGGGTTCTGAATGGTAACGGCGGGGCCGGCGGGCGGGGTGGCGGGCAAATCGAAATGCGCGTCGCTGCCGAAGTGCAGCCGCAGCTCGTTCGAGGTTGTAGGACTGATGGCAGTAACCAGCGAAAATTGCGCGAAATGGCTGTTGTTTCCGTCGGTCAGCGACAGTCCATCTCCCGTAGAGGTAGGCGTGTTGAAATACCCATGCGGGCTGCGGAACCGCTCAAAATTGTAGGTGGCGCTGAAGGTATTTTTCGGGGTCAGCATGCCCGTGACCTTGAAGAACGCCGCGTTCTGGTTAAAACTGCGCGGGAACGAGCCGGAAGCACTATCCACGGCCGTAGCCAGGGCCGGATTTTGTGTGAAGAAGTTCGGCGGCAGCCCCACCAGCGCGGGTGCGTTGTTCACCGTGAGCGGCTCGTTTCGGACCTGGCCTTCGTAATTGGCCAGATAAAACAGGTGGTCCTTGCGGATGGGTCCTCCCAGGGTGCCTCCAAACTGCTGCCGCCGGTTGCTGGGCTTGGCAATGCCGGAGGAGTTGTTGATGGAATCATTGGCGTTGAACGCCGAATCGAGAATGTAGTAGTAGGCGTCGCCATGTACATCGTTGCCGCCGCTCTTGGTGACGGTGTTGACCAACCCGCCGCCCGCCTGCCCGAACTCAGCCTCGAACCCGGTGCTGGTCACCTGGAATTCCTGGATTACGTCTTCGCTGAACTGAAAGGGAATGCTGGTGCGCCCAATCTGCTGCTCAAAAAACGCGTTGTTGTCGTTCACGCCGTCAACCGTGTAGTTGTTGAAGTTGCCGGCAATGCCGTTGAAACTGACCATGCCAAAATCACCGTCGGTGGTTGCGCCCGGCGTGAGCAGCGCGAAATCCGTAAAGTTGCGCCCGTTTAGAGGAAGCGAGCGGATGCTGTTTTCGTCTACTACTGTGCTCAATGCGGATTGTTTCGTGTCCACCAACGGCAAGGCGGCAGTTACAGTCACGGTTTGGCGCACATTTCCCACCGCCAGCTTGGGCTGCAGCGTGGTGGTGGTACCTACGTTCACCGTCACGTCATTCAGAACGACGTTCTCGAAGCCCTGCTTGGAAACTTCGATCGAGTAACTGCCCGGTTCCAGCGACAGGAAAACGAAATGCCCGTTCGCGTCCGAGGATGCGGTCGTGGCAATCCCGGTGCGAACATTGCGCGCCGTAACCGCAGCGCCGGGGACAAACGCCCCAGTGGCGTCCACGACGTTCCCTTCCAGGCGGCCGCTGCCCAAGGAAGCCTGGCCGAGCAGGCTGGCGGGCACAGCCGTCAAAAACAGCAGAACGGAACAGAGGACGAGCACATGACGTAAGCGCCGCGGGGCTGTCATTGGGCAACTCCTTAAGGGTTTGGCCAGAAATTCAGGTGAGAATCTGCGGGGGAGGGTACTCCGGCGCAGATTAAGGAAACCTTAAAAAGAGTATGCCCTACAGGACATTAGGCAGGCCCAGGCACCCCTTATTCCGAGGCCGGCTCGCCATGTGATCCCGCGCCAGTGTGCACTGATTTCAGTGCAGCCAGCCGACTTGTAAATGGTCCTCGCATTTTGCTATCGTTGGCGCCCGTTAGTCCGCACCCCTGCATACCTTCTCTTTCCCTTGGGGGCCTTATGAAGAAGAACGTCCGCATCGTCATCAACGGCGCTGAGCACCGCGCTGAAGTCGAGCCTCGCCTGCTGCTGGTTCATTTCCTGCGTGAAGTGGCCGGGCTTACCGGAACTCACATCGGCTGCGAGACCTCGCTGTGCGGCGCCTGCACCGTGCTGCTCGATGGCATGGCGGTGAAGTCCTGCACCGTGCTGGCGGTGCAAGCCGACGGCCGCTCCGTCACCACTATTGAAGGGCTGGCAGCGAGCGAGAACCTGCATCCCATCCAGGAGGCGTTCTGGGAGGAGCACGGCTTGCAGTGCGGCTACTGCACCCCGGGCATGATCCTGTGCGCCCATGACCTGCTGCAGCAGAACGCTTCCCCCACCGAAGAGGAGATCCGCGACGGCATAGGGGGCAATCTCTGCCGCTGCACCGGCTACCAGCACATCGTCAACGCCGTGAAAGCGGCCTCCCGCAAGATGAACCAGCGCCAGCGCGCGGCAGCCCGCGCCGCTGACTGAGCGAGGTGATGCATGGCCAGCAATGGAAAGAGCAACGGCAAAGCTAAGAGCAACGGGCAGTGGGTAGGCAAGCGCTTCAAGCGCAAAGAGGACCCGCGCCTGGTGCGCGGCATCAGCCACTACACCGACGATATCAAGCTGCCGAACCTGGCGCACTGCGTCTTCGTGCGCTCGCCGCACGCCCACGCCCGCATTCTGTCCATCAATGCGGATGCCGCACGCTCCCATCCCGGCGTCCTGGCGGTGGTAACCTCGGCCGACTTGGAAGGCTTGGGCATGATTCCCTGCGCCATGCAGATGCCCGACCTCAAGGTTCCTCCCCACCCGGCACTGGCCAAGGGGCACGTTCGCTACGTGGGTGAACCGGTGGCCGCCGTGGTCGCCGAGGACCCCTACACCGCCCGCGATGCCGCCGAAATGGTCGCCGTGGATTACGAGCCCCTTCCCGTCGTGCTGGACATGGAGAAAGCGCTGGAAAAAGACAGTGCTCTTATCTACCAGGACTTCGGCAGCAACAAGGCTTTCACTCACTCCATGAAGAGTGGCGACATCAACGCCGCCCTTAAGAAAGCCGACCGCGTGGTCAAGGTCCGTCTGCTGAACCAGCGTGTGGCGCCGACCGCCATGGAACCGCGTGCCATCGTCGCCGAATATCTGCCCGGCGAAAACCGGCTCACCATCTGGGCCTCCACTCAGATTCCCCATCTGCTCAAGACCCAGGTAGCGATTATGGTCGGCCTGCCGGAAACTGCGGTGCGCGTCATCGCTCCCGAAGTGGGCGGCGGCTTCGGCAGCAAGCTCAACGTCTACGCCGAGGATGGCGTGGTTCCCTGGCTGGCCATGAAGCTGGGCCGCCCGGTCAAGTGGACGGAGACCCGCCGGGAAAGCCTGCTGGTGACCATTCACGGCCGCGACACCATCAACTACCTCGAACTCGCGCTCAAGAAGGACGGCACCATTCTCGGCCTGCGCGCCAAAGTCCTGGCCGACATGGGCGCCTACCACCAACTGCTCACGCCGCTCATTCCGCAGCTCACCGCGCTCATGCTGCCGGGTTGCTACAAGATTCCCGCCTTCGACTGCGAAATCATCGGCGTCTTCACCAACAAGATGTCCACCGACGCCTACCGCGGCGCCGGCCGGCCCGAAGCCGCCTACGATATCGAGCGCATCATGGACTGCGCCGCCCGTGAACTCAACCTGGATGCGGCCAGGTTCCGCAGCAAAAACTTTCCCCAGCCCAGGGAATTTCCCTTCACCACCGCCGCCGGCCTAACTTACGACTCCGCCAATTACCAGCAGAGCCTGAAACGCGCCCTGCAGCTTGCCGGTTATGACAAGCTGCGCGCCCGCCAGAAAGCCGGCTGGAAGCAGGGCAAGTACTACGGCGTGGGCGTTTCCACCTACGTGGAGATCTGCGCCATTGGGCCCTCGGCGGCCACGCCCGCCGGCGGATGGGAAAGCGGCACCGTGCGCATTGAGCCGACCGGCAAGGTTACTGTGCTGACCGGGGCTTCGCCGCACGGACAGGGTCAGGAAACCACCTTCGCGCAACTGGTGGCCGACCAGTTCGGCATCAGCCCAGAAGACATCACCGTCATTCACGGCGACACGCTGGCTGTGCCCTATGGAATCGGCACCTTCGGCAGCCGGGGCACCGCCGTGGGCGGCACCGCCATCTACTATGCCGTTCAGAAACTGAAAGCCAAGATCGCTACCCTGGCCGCGCATTTGCTCGGCGCCAAGGCCGCAGACATCGTGATTGCTCATGGCCGGGTCGGCGTAAAGGGCAATCCCAAGAAGTCCATGTCCTGGGGCGAGGTCATCCTGGCCGCCTACACCGCCCGCAGCATTCCTGCCGGCTTCGAGCCGGGCATGGAAGCCACCCATTTCTTCGAACCTTCCAACTTCACCTTCCCCTTCGGCACCCACATCTGCGCGGTGGAGGTGGACGCGGAGACCGGTGAAACCAAAATTGAGAAGTATGTTGCCGTAGACGACTGCGGCAACGTCATCAATCCCCTGCTGGTGGATGGCCAGGTGCAGGGCGGCATCGCCCAGGGCTTGAGCCAGGCCATGTACGAGGAAATGGTTTACAACGAGGACGGCCAGCCGGTCACCGGCTCGCTAATGGATTATGCCGTCCCTAAAGCAATTCACATTCCCGAGTTCATCCTTGACCGCACGGTCACGCCCACACCGGTGAATCCCATGGGCGTGAAAGGGGTGGGCGAGGCCGGCACCATTGCCTCCACGCCTTGCGTGGTGAATGCGGTGTGCGATGCGCTGGCGCCGCTTGGTATCACCAACATTGATATGCCGCTCAAACCGGAGCGGGTGTGGCGCGCCATCGCCGCCGCCCAAGCCGCCGTCCCGCCGCCGGCGGCAATCACCAAATCTTCCGCCCGCACCGCCAGGAGGTCCGCATGATTCCGGCATCGTTCGATTACGAATCGCCCAAGACCCTGAACGAAGCGCTCAGCCTGCTCGCGTCGCACGAGGACGCCAAGCTGCTGGCCGGCGGCCATAGCCTGCTGCCCGCCATGAAGCTGCGCCTGGCCAACCCGCCGCTGCTGATTGATCTGGGCCGCATTGGCGGGCTCGACTACATTCGCGATGCCGGCGATACCATCAGCATCGGCGCCCTCACCACGCACGGCACGGTGGCTTCCTCCCAGTTGCTGCTTGCTTCCTCGCCCCTGCTGGCCCAGGCTGCCGGCAATATCGGCGACATCCAGGTGCGCAATCGCGGCACCATCGGCGGCAGCCTCGCCCAGGCTCATCCTTCCGCCGATTACCCGGCGGCGGTTCTGGCCCTCGACGCGCGCATTGTCACCGCCAGCCAATCCGGCGAGCGGGTGATTCCCGCGCGCGAATTCTTTACCGGAATGTTTACCAGCGCGCTGCGCCCGGACGAGATCATCACCGAAATTCGCGTGCCCAAGACTACCGGCGCGGGAACGGTTTACAAGAAGTTTGCTCATCCCGCTTCCGGCTACGCCGTGGTGGGCGTTGCCGTCGTGGTCCGCGGCTCGAACGCAAAGATTGATGAAGTGGCCGTGGGCATTACCGGCGTGGGCGAAATCGCCTATCGCGCCACCGCGGTCGAAGCTGCCTTACGTGGCAAGCCGGCCAGCGCCCTCGCGGAAGCAGCCAGGTATGCGGCCGATAAGGTTGAGGCCTTGGGCGACAATTACGCCTCGGCGGAGTATCGCCGCCACCTGGCGCAGGTCTACACGCGCCGCGCTCTGCAGGAGGCGCTCGCCGCTAAACGCAAGTGACATCGCACTCAAAGCGGCAGTAGAAATAGGATGTCATCCTGAGTGAGCGCGTCTGTGCTTCGCCAGGGAGCGCGAGCGAGGGACCCATGCATTTTCCAGTCTTGCAGCTTTCGTCCTGAAGGCGGAACGAAAAGCCGCCAAACTTCATGCTCCACCCACCTACCCCCGCGCTGGACCTGCCCCAGGAATTCAACGCCGCTACGTATTTTGTTGACCGCCACCTGCGCGGAGGCCGCGCCAGCAAAATCGCCATTGAGTGCGGCGAGCAGCGCGTTACCTATGCCCAACTGGAAGAGCGGGTGAACCGCCTGGGCAACGCTCTGCTCAGCCTGAACGTTCGCCCCGAGGAACGCGTTTTTCTCCTCCTGCTCGACACTCCCGAATTTGCCTACAGCTTTTTCGGCGTCATCAAGATTGGCGCCGTCGCCGTTCCCGCGAACACTATGCTCGGGCCCGAGGACTACACCTACCTGCTCAACGATTGCCGCGCCCGTGTCGCCATCGTGCACGAAGAATTGCTGTCGCAGGTTCATCGCATTCCCGCTGACCGCCTGCGTTATCTGCAGCACATCATTGTGGTCGGCTCCGCTCCCGGCGGCATGCACTCCTTCTTCCACCTGCTGCACGAGAACTCTCCTCATCTGGAACCTGCCCCTACCAGCAAGGACGACGCCGCATTTTGGCTCTATTCTTCGGGCAGCACCGGCGCTCCCAAGGGTTGCGTGCACCTGCAGCACGACATGGTGGTCGCCTCCGAACTCTACGCTAAAGGCGTTCTGCGCATGACCGCGGACGACCGCTGCTTCAGCGTGGCCAAACTGTATTTTGCTTACGGCCTGGGCAACGGGCTTTATTTCCCCCTGGCGGTGGGCGGCACCAGCATCCTTCTGCCCGAGCGGCCCCGCCCCGCCGAGATCTTCGCCGTCATTGAGCGCCACTGTCCTTCGCTCCTTTTCTCCGTGCCCACCAACTACGCCGCCCTGCTCACCCATTACCGCGAAGGCGGGCCGGAGTTCGACCTCTCCTCGGTGCGTTACGGTGTTTCCGCCGGCGAGGCCCTGCCCGCCTCCATTTTCCGCCGCTTCCAGCAGCGCTTCGGGGTTGAAATTCTCGATGCCATCGGCTCCACCGAAGCCCTGCACATGTTTATAGCCAACCGGCCGGGAGCGGCCCGCCCCGGCTCCAGCGGCCAGATTATTCCCGGCTGCGAGGCCCGCCTGGTGGATGAGAGCGGCCGTCCGGTGGCGACGGGCGAAATCGGCGACCTGCTGATCCGGAGCGACGCCGTCTGCGCCGGCTATTGGAACCAGCACGAAAGGAGCAAAGATACCTTCCTGGGCCAATGGCTGCGCACTGGAGACAAGTACTACCAGGACGAGGACGGCTATTTCTGGTACGCCGGGCGCTCCGACGACATGATGAAAGTAAACGGCTTATGGGTCAGCCCCATTGAAGTCGAGAACGCCCTTCTGGAGCATCCCGCGGTCAGGGAAGCGGCGGTGGTCGGCCGCCAGGACCACGACCAACTCGTCAAACCGGCTGCCTACATCGTTTTAGCCAACGGGTCTTTCGGCTCCCCCGACCTTGCGCGCCAGCTGCAAGATCATGTGGCCGCGAGCCTTGCCTCCCACAAACGGCCGTATTGGGTGGAATTTGTGGCCGAACTGCCCAAAACCGCGACCGGCAAAGTGCAGCGTTTCCTATTGCGTGCCGCTCAACCGGCATCCCCCGAACGTGCCGTTTGAATTCCCCGCCTTCCGGTATAAACTGTCAGGCAATTTCCGGGTGTAACCGGTTGGGCCTCGAAGGATTTGCGGACGCCGCTTCCATTTTCGCTCGCTCAGTCGCTCGTTATCACCGCCCTGATGCTGGCCGTTCTCGGCCTGCCGGGGAGCGTTGCCGCGCGTAACAAATCCACGCCCAAACACAAATCGCCAGCAGCGGAATCCACTGCCCCGGCTAACGGGCGGCCGGTAACAGTTATCGGTCTACGCCACTGGTCGAGCGCCGACGTCACCCACGTGGCCATAGACTTGGGCGGGCCGGTCAAGTACAAATTCGCCCACCTCATCGCCCCTGAACGGCTCTATTTCGATCTCGAAAACGTCACGGTCGCGCCCGGCGTCCTCGCTAAAAAGCTCAGCGGGCAGGATGGCTTTCTCACCGACATTCGCGTAGGCGATGTGGAAAAGGGCACCACGCGGGTAGCCCTGGACCTGGACCGGCCGGTGGAGTATTCGGTCAACCTGGTGCCCGATCCTTATCGGCTGGAAATCACTTTCCACCGTGCCGCCGGCCAATCGCGTAACGTGGATGCCGCCGCCAGCGCCCAGATTGTCCCCTCAATTACCGTTGATCCACCCAAAGTCGTGGGCAGCGACAGCAGTCCGGGCGTGCGCCTGGCGCAGGTGAATCCGGCCACCGCGCGACGGGCTTTTTCCGATGCCCACGAAGCCCGGCCCGACGGCAACGGTGACCGCTCTCTGATTCGCGCTCTCGGCCTGAAGATCGGCAAAATTGTGATTGACCCCGGCCATGGCGGCGATGACCACGGCACCATGAGCCCCGACGGCCTGTTTGAGAAGGATGTTGTCCTTGATGTGGCCCTGCGCCTGGGCAAACTGCTGCAGGGCCTGGGGGCGGAGGTCATCTACACCCGCGCCACCGACCGCTACCTGCCCCTGGAAGCGCGCACCGCCATCGCCAACCGTGAAGGCGCGGACCTGTTCGTTTCCATCCACGCCAACTCCAGCCCCGACCGCGACGCCCGCGGAGTCGAAACCTATTACCTGAACTTCACCACCTCCGCCGAATCCCTGGAAGTGGCTGCCCGCGAGAACACGGTTTCCCGCCGTCCGGTGAGTGAATTGCGCGACCTGGTGCAAAAAATCGCTCAGCAGAACCGCATCGCCGAATCGCATGAATTCGCCGATGACGTGCAGACGGGGCTCGCCCACAATCTCTCCGGCGAGCGCAACCGCGGCGTGCGCGAAGCGCCGTTCATCGTGCTCACCGGCGCTAACATGCCCGCCATCCTGACCGAAATTTCATTCTTGAGCAATTCCCAGGACGAAGGCAATCTCAAGAGTTCTCATTACCGCCAGCAAATCGCCCAGGCTCTCTACGACGGAATTTCCAGCTACGTCAACGGTTTGAGCGGGGTGTCCTCTCCCTCCCCGGCCACTGCCGCGGCCTCGATCACTACCACCACGGCAACCCGGAGCATCGCGCTCATGCCCGCCGGGAACGCCGATCTCCCGCCCGCGTCCGCCGTCTGGACCGATTTGATACTGGCATTCATCGCTGCCAACCGTCCTTTTATTGTGATCTTCTTCCTGCTGGCAGCAGCGTGGAGTTTCTTCCTGACCGCGCCTACAGCCTCTGGACAGCCCGCTCCCGCTCTCGCCGAAGCTCATCCTGGAGCTGCAGCCGGGGTTCCCCTCGAAAGCACGTTCCCGTCCCCGGACCAGGACTACTCCACCCCGCGCAAATTGCGCCTGGTAAGGCGCTCGTAGGAAAACCGAGCAAGCCCCTAACCCGCTGGGCAACGTTCATTAACCTCTAACTCCTGTCATATTGAGCGAGGGCGAATGCCCGAGTCGAAATACCTCTTTCGGACGGTTGAGCCACGCCTATCGAGGGGGTCTCCACCGAAATCAAGATCACAAAGGAATGGCAGAACTCCACGGAACAGATGGGAGGATGTGAACAGGGGTTCTTCGGCTCGTTGGCCGGGAATTCGCTTAGGAGTTACTGAAGTCCCGGAAAAGAAAAGGGCGGCTTACGCCGCCCTTCGTTAACTCCCGACTCCTGACTCCCGCCTTTACGTTCCTTCCGACCAGCTGGCCAAATACTCTTCCTGCTCTGGAGTGAGGCGGTCAATTTTGATGCCCATGGATTCCAGCTTCAGCCGGGCCACGCGCTTGTCCAGGTCCTCAGGCACCGCGTACACCATCTTCTGCAGCTGGTTGTAGTTCTTCACCAGGTATTCGACGGAGAGCGCCTGGTTGGCAAAGCTCATGTCCATCACCGCCGCCGGATGGCCTTCGGCGGAAGCCAGGTTGATGAGGCGGCCTTCGCCCAGCAGATTGATCTTGCGTCCGTCCTTCAGCGAGTACTCTTCGACGAAGGGCCGGGTGGTGCGCTTGGAGGAAGACATGCGCTCCAGCGCCGGAATATCAATTTCCACGTTGAAGTGGCCGGAATTAGCGACGATGGCGCCGTCCTTCATCAATTCGAAGTGCTCGCGCGCCAGCACGTTCTTGTCTCCGGTCACGGTGACGAAAATGTCGCCGAGCTTGGCTGCTTCCACCATGGACATCACGCGGAAGCCGTCCATCACCGCCTCCAGCGCGCGGGTAGGATCAATCTCGGTGATGATGACCTCGGCGCCCATGCCGCGGGCGCGCATGGCCAGGCCGCGTCCGCACCAGCCATAGCCCGCCACCACAAACTTGCTGCCCGCCAGCAGGATGTTGGTGGCCCGGATCACGCCATCCACGGTGGACTGCCCGGTGCCGTAGCGGTTGTCGAACAAGTGCTTGGTGGCGGCGTCATTCACCGCGACGATGGGATAGCGCAGCACGCCCTCCTTGGCCATGGCGCGCAACCGGATCACACCGGTGGTGGTCTCTTCCGTGCCGCCGATGATGTTGTCCGCCACGTCCAAACGCTTGGTGAGGACGCAACTGACCAGGTCGGCGCCATCATCCATGGTGACGTGCGGCTTGTGGTCGAGGGCGGCGGTAATGTGGCTGTAGTACGTTTCGTTGTCCTCGCCCTTGATGGCGAATACGGGAATGCCGAAATCGCGCACCAGGCAGGCGGCCACGTCATCCTGGGTGGAGAGCGGGTTGGAGGCGCACAGCGCCACCTCCGCGCCGCCATCGCGCAGGCACACCGCCAGGTTGCCGGTTTCCGCGGTCACGTGCAGGCAGGCGGAAATGCGAATGCCCTTCAGCGGCTGGTTCTTGATGAATTCCTTGCGGATAATCTGCAGCACCTTCATGGACTGATTGGCGAAGTCCAGGCGCTTGCGTCCAAGCTCCGCCAGTTCAATATTCTTAATATCGCAGGGGACGGAAGTGGGTGTGGTAGACATAGGCTCCTTACGTAAAACTATGAATTAGATCTGAACCTGGTAGGCACCGGTGGGCGCAACCTTGCCCGCAAAAGCGTCCTGCCCATCAGAATAAAGGAAAGCCGGGGGGATGAGAAGGGGCGCGCTGCAGCGCGCCCCTAACGCCTTTCCTGCAATTCTATTTTCTTGCCGCGTGAACGGGTTCACGAACTTCGCCTACACCGGCATCGCTGCGCAGCTTGGCCGCTTTATCCGTACGTTCCCAGGTGAAATCAGGATCGGGCCGCCCGAAGTGCCCATAAGCCGCCGTCTTCTTGAAGATGGGACGGCGCAGATTGAGCGAAGTGATAATGCCCTTAGGGGTCAGGTCGAAATGGGCGCGTACCAGTTCCTGCAGCTTTTCCGCACCCGCCTTGCCGGTGCCGAAAGTATCCACCAGCACGCTGACCGGTTCGGCCACGCCGATGGCATAAGCCACCTGCACTTCGCAGCGGTCAGCCAGGCCGGCCGCTACCACGTTCTTGGCCACGTAACGCGCCATGTAGCAGGCGGAGCGGTCCACCTTGGTCGGGTCCTTGCCGCTGAAGCAACCACCGCCGTGGCGCCCCATGCCACCGTATGTATCCACAATAATCTTGCGTCCGGTCAGGCCGGTGTCGCCCATAGGACCGCCCACCACGAAGCGTCCGGTGGGATTGATGTGGTACTTGGTATCGGCGTCGAGCATATGGCTGGGAATCACGGCCTGGATGACGTGTTTGAGAACGTCGGTGCGGATCTTCTGATTGTCCACCAGTTCGGAGTGCTGGGTGGAGATGACCACGGCGTCCACCCGCATGGGCTTATGGTTTTCGTCATATTCGACGGTGACCTGCGATTTGCCATCCGGCCGCAGCCATTCCAGTTCGCCGCTTTTGCGCACCTCGGACAGGCGTTGCGTGAGCTTATGGGCCAGCATGATGGGCGTGGGCATAAGCTGCTCATTTTCGTTGGTGGCATAGCCGAACATCATGCCCTGGTCGCCGGCGCCGCCCGGGTCAACCCCCTGGGCAATGTCGGGGGACTGCTCATGGATGGAGGAGATGACCGCGCAAGTATTGCAATCGTAGCCGTAGGTCGCGTCGGTATAGCCCACGGCGCTCACCGTGCCGCGCACGATGGCGGGAAAGTCCACATAGGCATTGGTGGTAATTTCACCGGCAATGAACGCCAGGCCGGTGGTCACCAACGTCTCACAGGCCACGCGACTGTAAGCGTCCTCGGCCAGGCAGGCATCCAGGATGGCATCGGATATCTGGTCGGCAATTTTGTCCGGATGCCCCTCGGTGACCGATTCCGAGGTAAACAGGTAACGCTTTCGAGAAGACACGTCAGAATCTCCTTATCAGCTGGGTATTGATGGAGTTATCACCCCAACGGCGGGCCTGGAAAAAACAGGCTGATTGAGGGTAGCAGAGCGCCCGGACACGGGGCAATGGCACCTTCAGCGGATGGGCCCATTTGGCCATCGAGGGGCACGGAATCCAGCGTTGCCGGGAAAGAATTGCCGCCCGGGATGCCGGGGTTACAAAGGTTTGTTGCCCCCGCGCAAGAGCGCTGCCTATAATACGCGCACCCCCTTTGCAAGCTTTTAAGGAAGCTGTGATGACCGAGGCCACGGGCACCGAGCGGAAGCGCTACCTCCAGGAACTCAGTATTTTCCACGATGTGGCTAAAGCCCTGACCTCGTCGTTGGACCTGGATTCCATCCTCCAGACCATTATGGAAAAGATGGCGGAATACTTCCGCCCCGATACCTGGTCCCTGCTCATGGTAGACGAGGAACGGGACGAATTGTATTTCGCCATAGCCGTGGGCGATGCCGCGCAAAGTCTTAAAGACATGAGACTTAAAGTTGGCGAAGGGATAGCCGGCTGGGTCGCCCGCCATGGCGAGGGCTTGGTGGTACCCGATGTTTACAACGACCAGCGCTTCGCCCGCCGGGTGGACGAAATGACCAAGTGGGAGACGCGCTCCATCATCTGCCTCCCGCTGCGCTCCAAGCATCGCGTTCTGGCTGTTATCCAGTTGATTAATGTCAACATGGAGGGTTTTGGCGAGAACGAACTCTTTTTCCTGCAGGCCCTGTGCGATTACGCCGCCATCGCCATTGACAATGCCAAGTCGGTGGAGAAAATCCAGGAACTCACCATCACCGATGACTGCACCGGCCTGTTCAATGCTCGCCATCTTTACCAGATGCTGGACGCCGAGGTTTACCGCTCGGCGCGCTTCGGACATGAGTTCACGGTGCTATTTATTGACCTGGACCACTTCAAGCAGGTGAACGACACCCACGGGCACCTGGTGGGAAGCAAACTGCTGGCCGAGGTAGGCAACGCCATCAAGGAAAACCTGCGCCTGATTGATTCCGCCTTCCGCTACGGGGGAGACGAGTTCGTGGTGCTGCTGCCGCAGACCGGCAAGGACCAGGCGCTGATCGTGGCCAAGCGGTTGCGCGACCTGTTCCGCACCAGCGCCTTCTGCGCTCCCGAAGGACTGAACCTGAATGTGCGCGCCAGCATGGGGCTGGCGACCTTCCCCGCCGACGCGCAAACCGCGCATGACATCATCCGCCAGGCCGACGAGATGATGTACGCAGTGAAGAACACCACCCGCGATAACATCAGCGTGGCCCAGCGCGGACTGGTGAAATAAGTCAGTTGGCTAGTGGTCTCCTCTCAGTTGCCAGTTATCAGCCGCGCAACGGAAAGAGAATGTTGCACCGGGGGTTGGCCGGTCCGTTGACGGTGACCTTTCCCGCGACCGTTATTTACCTGCCTCTGAGGGTCGCGTGAACGATATGTTGAGACCGGTAGTGAGAATCAGGTCGTTCTTCTTTTTTCCCAGCGGCGGGTTGGTCACGTAGACATCGCTGATTGAGCTCTGCCATCCCAGCCATTTGCTGATCTTGGTCACGGTGCCGAAATCGAAGGTGCCGCGGTATTCGCCCAGGCTGGTCAGATCGGGGAAGAAACCCAATTTCTGCGAAAGCAGGGTGCTCGCTCCCAGCTTATGGGTTAACTCCTCGGCCAGAATGGCGGCAGGAAAATTGCGCGTGAAAGCGGTGTACACCTCGCGCGTGTAATTCAGGCCGGAACGCAGGTCCAGAGTTGTCGCCGGGTCGTTGATCAGGTGCAGGCCAAGGCCGCCGCCCAGGACCGAACGTAAATCCAGGTTTTGCAGATCGTCAGTGGCGAAGTCGGCGCCCCCAAAGGCGAACCAGCGCGAGTCGAGGTCGTGATCGTACCTGGCTCCGCCCAAGATGGCATTGGCCGTCGTGCTGGGAATGGCCCCGGCCAAATCATTCGTGGCATACACCGAGTTGGCGTACAGGGTGACTTTGTCGTGCAGCGTCTTGCGGTCGGCGTTGAATCCCAGCGACAGGTTCTTGCTGGCGCTATTTCCTCGGGTCAGCGCAAAACCCAGATTGGCGCCGCCTTCCCAGTTTTGCCGCCATCCTGGATTTTGTGCTTCATCGTAGGCCGCCTGCTCCGTCTGGCCGCGGATCAGAGAAACATCAGCCTTGGAAACCGGCACCGCTTCACCATTCTGCTGCTGCACCTTCCATTCCCCGCCCTGCGTGGTCACAACCTGGCCCGCGAGCGTGCGGCCATCGTTCATCAGCAGGTGCAAAGGGGTTGTGGAATTTAAGGCTTGGATGGCGGCCCACTTGACCGTGACCTGCCCGGCATAGTCCGTGTTGATTATCAGTTCCTTGCCATCGAACTTGAGGACCGTTCCCGTGAGACGGTCGCCATTGTGGAGCGTAACCTGGTCGGCGTTGGAGCTACAGCAAAGGGTGGCGATACAGCACAAAAGGAGCAAGTGGCAGCGCATCACAGTTCCTCGTTTTTGAATTCCAAGTGCCGGGAGAGATTACCACCGGGCCGGTGATTTACCGTACTGGCAGGGCCCGTTGGGCGTGCAGCCTAGCGCATCAGAGGGAAATTCCAGAGTAGAAGGTTGCCCAAAATTGAAGCCGCGTCGTTACGGGTGCGGCCATCGGTTGGCATCAGCCGGCACGCCGCAACGGCTCCTCGGAGGGGGGCATGGCTTCCAAAGCGGCCTTGCGCTTCGCCGCTCGATTCATTCGGACCAGTGAGACGAGAGCCTTCCCCGCAACTGCTAAGGAGACCAGGACGATACTTCCGGCAATCAATTCAGCGATCAGCTGGATGTTCACGCTCACCTCCAAGGCTGAGCGGGATGGCGAACAGCCACCCGTAGGTGAATCAAGCGGAGCGGTTTAGGATCGAAGGGTACAGATCCGGCAAAAAAGTTAAGGCAGTCTAGCATGAATTCGGCGCCAGGCGCGGTGCGGAAGCGATAATGTTCTTTAATTTTTAGGCCGCGGCTGCAGAACCGGAGGCTGATTGCTGGCGGGCTTGGGGGCTGTGGGCGCCGGTTTCCAGGCCAACGGGTTGGCGGGAGCGTTAGGATTTACCCCAAAATCCCAGACATAGAGGTTCATTTCCTTGGGATTGAGCATTTCCACCACCGCGTATTCGCCCGCCTGCAGGTCCGTACTGGGGGTCACCTTAATCCAATTGCCCGTGAGGCGCTCGAAGGATGAGGGCACGAACTTCTGCTCCTGGGTAACTTTGCCGTAAACCGCAATTTTCAGGTTCCCTAGAACTCTCTTGCCCTTCTTGGGCTCCAGGCGCACCAGGCGATAGGACTGAGCGGCGTCCGCGGCTGTGTCCTTGTCCCTTTTGTCTTTTTTGGCCTTGCTTGTTTCCTTTGATTGCGCTGCCTGCTCGGCTTCCCGCGTTTTCTGCTGCAGGGTGGCGTCCGCCGGCTGGTCGGGCGACATGTTTATAAAGATCGCCGGCCGGCCCTGGTGGATCTGCACCGGAGCGTGCTCGCCGGGCAGCTCAATGGATTGCTTCGCCGATGCCAGGGGATTGATGGCGGAGGTCAGAACATTGCGCTTGATGTTCTTGTTCAGGTCGCCAGCGTCCTGCTGCAACTCCAGCAACTGAGGCTGCCCCTGGTAGGCATCGAGCACGAAAACACCTTCGAAGTCGGGCAGATTAAGGCCGGGAGCCGCCTGTGGGGTGGGAGCCTCATCGGCGGTTTCGGTTTTGAGCTCCTGGTCCAGCTGCTGCTGGATTTCCGGCGGTGGCGCGCCCGACTCCCGGGCCTGGTTGTATTTGTTGGTGGCGTTCCAGTCCACCAGCGAGTTGGGCATCTCCTCCCAATCGTTGCGCTCGGCGCTGTAGTAGCGCACGCGGTCTCCTTTAATTTCCCACTTGGTGACCGCCTGGTAGGAGCCGTCTTTCAGGATGAGCCGCTTGGCCAGTTCCTGCGCCTGCCCTTGCGGGAACAGGGCAAGGGCGAGCAGGGCGGCTGCCGCGATGGAGAACCATCTCCGCATATCCAGCATTATCTCGCTTCCAGGGATTCTGCGCTGGTTAGATGCGGGCTGCTGGCCGCCAGGGCTAGGAAAATGGAGTCGAGTACAATAGGCGGACGAAAAAGAAGCGCCCAGCAATCAGCCGTCAGCATTCAGCCCTTGGAACGTCGGAGACAAGCCATGAAAACTTTTCTTAGCCTGACTGTTGCCCTAGTCCTCTGCCTGGTTCCCGGTCTGGCGCTGTGCGCCTCTGGGCCCAGCACCGCGCCGGCGGCGCCGCCGTCTCCTGCTGAGGACGGCACCATGCCGGCCCTGACCGCCATTGCCGGTGAAGGCATGATGAACACCCATGCCTACGACGAACTGGAGGACCTGAGCGACAACATAGGCGGGCGCCTGACCGGCTCGCCCCAGGCGGCCAAGGCCATCGAATGGGGGCAGGCACGCATGCGCGCCATCGGGCTGAGCAGCGTGCACGCGGAAAAATGGCAGCTGTCCCATGGCTGGACCCGCATTTCCGCCAGCGCCGAACTCACCGCTCCCATCCAGAGGCAACTGAGCGTGGATTCCATGGGCTGGGTCGGCTCCACACCTGAAGGGGGCGTGGAAGGCGAGGTGGTGCCGGTCAATATGTATCAGCTTGACCAGGAGATGAAGGACAACAGCGGCAAGTGGGCGGGCAAGATTCTGATGATCGTGCAAAAGGGCGATAAGCCAAGCCGGGAAGAGATGATGAAGATGTTTGGAAAATTCGGGCCCTTCCTGAAGGCCGCTTATGCCGCTCACGCCGTGGGTGTGATCGGCGGGCAAGGGGGTTCGACGGCTGCCGGCATGCACCTGACCCACACCGGAGCGCTGGGCTTCGATTCCTACTATGACATCCCGGTGGTCAGCATGATCGCCGAGGACCAGGAACAACTGGAGCGCTTCCTCGATCATGGCAAAACCGTGCGCCTGAAGCTCAATGTGCAAAACCGGGTCAGCGGTCCGGTGGAAAGCGCCAACGTGGTGGGCGAGATTCCCGGCACGGAGCACCCCGAGCAGGTCGTGGTAATTGGCGGCCATCTGGACTCGTGGGACCTGGCAGAAGGCTCTACCGATGACGGCGTGGGCGTGGCCACCACGCTGGGCGCCGCCGAGGCCATTATCAAATCGGGGCAGCGGCCCCGCCGCACCATGCGCTTCGTCTTGTTTACCGGCGAAGAACAGGGCCTACTGGGCTCTCTGGCCTACACCAAAAGGCACAAGGACGAGATGAAGAACCACGTGGGTGCGGTGATTCTGGATAACGGCCAGGGACCGGTGGTCAGCCTGAATCTGGGCGGCCGCGATGACCTGATTGCCGCCGTCAGGAAGTTCGCCGATTCGGTAAAGGCGTTTGGCGATGTCAAGGTGGACGACCGCACCGTGTTCGGCACCGACGCCGGGCCCTTCATCCTGCAAGGGCTACCGGGCATCAATATGGGCCAGGATTCCCCGGAATATAAATATACCCACCACTCAGCCGTGGACACCTTCGACAAGGTGAAACCCGACCTGCTCACCCGCGACAGCACGCTGATGGCGCTCACCGCCTTCTGGATCGCCGACCGTCCAGAACGGCTGGCCAGTCCCTGGTCGCCACAGCAGACCGCCGCCATGCTGACCAAAAAGCATGAAGACACGATCCTGAAAATGTTCGGGATGTGGCCATTTGGGGATATGGGCGCGAGCCCGGATAAGGCAAAGACGGGCGGAAATTAATTCTTAATCTACCGGCGAGACGCCGAGGTCGCGGAAAACGACATCTAGAAAAGCCACATCTGCTAAATCAAAACCTCTCGGCGTACTCTGCGTCTCGGCGTTGAAAGATTTGCCTCCGCGATTTCGGCGTGCTCGGCGGTAAAACGCGTTTAGTCGAAATTGTTCTTCTTCCCTTTGCGCACGTAGGCCACCGTGTCGCCGATGTGGTTGCGGCTGTGCACCGCTTTCTTTTTGGCCAGGTGTCCGAACATCTGGATGCCAAAGCCACCGTCCAGATCATTGGTGATCCGCTGCCGCCAGGGACGCCGTACGATCTGGGTGGTTAGCCGCCGGGTGGTTCGGGGCTGGGTCATGATGTGGTCGGCCAGTTGCCAGGCGCGCTGCAGGAGTTTGGCCCGCGGCACAACTTCGTTCACCATTCCATACTCCAGCGCCTTCTTGGCGTCAATCGCCTCACCGGTCAGCAGCGCATATGCGGCGCGCTTCACCCCCAGCAGTTCCTGGAAGCAGCAGTGGATGCCGTCGCCGGGCACGGAGCCAATGTCGTAGTGCAGGTCGTAGATGATGGCGTCTTCGCTGCAGATGGTCAGGTCGCACATCAGGCAAATCTCAGTGTGAAATCCGGGACCGTTCAGAACACCGATGGTAGGAATTTCCAGATCGTTGATAAGCGCGCTCACGTTGATGCGGCCATCCTTATAGGCGTACTCATAGGCCCAGTAAGCCAGGTCCTCCTGCTCCAGCTTGAACCCGTCCCTATCGGAATCCATCATGAATTCCTCGCCAGACCCGGTCAGGATCATGATTTCGTTCTTGGGATCGGCGCCGATGGTCTTGAGCAGTTGCCCCAGGGAACGGTGGTTCTCAACGCTCAACTGTATGGGGCCTCCGCGGGTATGCGCCTGCACCAGGATGACGCCATCGTCGCGGCGCTCCAGTTTGTAGTGTTCTTTGAAGCGTTCTTTGTATTCTTCAAAATCAGGAGTGGGAATAAAAGACATGTGGGGTTCCTTTCCAGCCTGGCTTTGTTGCTGCCTCTGCACGCTAAGAAATTCAATTCAGACCGGAGCATAAGCTCCAGGGACGCTTTCCACGACGGGTGCCGCCGGAACCGGCCCCTCGAGTTCCAAACCGCGCCACGCCGCGTTGAGAATGTTCTGCGTACCCAGGCCGTAGCGGTGGAACAGGTACTCGCGGCTGCCCGATTCCGCAAAAACGTCGGCAATGCCGATGCGGCGCAGGGGCACCGCCAGTCCAGCTTCTGCCAGAACTTCGGCCACCGCCGAGCCCAACCCGCCGATGATGCTGTGGTTCTCGGCCGTTATTACCAGGCGGCTACGGCGAGTGGCGGCCAGAATGGTGGCGGCGTCAAGCGGCTTGATGACCGGCACGTTCATCACCCCGACATGGAGGCCCCTGCTCTCCAGAACGCCCGCGGCGGCCAGCGCCGCGGGGAGCATCATGCCGGCCGCAAGCAGGCAAATATCGCACCTCTCTCCGCTGGTCAGCACCTGGGCCCGGTTCAGATCGAGCCGGTGATCATCGTCAAAAATGATGGGGGTCTCGCCGCGCTTGAGACGCATGTACACGGGACCGGGACGATCGGCGATGGCGGCCACAGCTTGCCGGACTTCCACCGCGTCGGCGGGCTCCATCACCATCATGTTGGGCAGGGCACGCATCAGGGCAACATCCTCAATCGCCTGGTGACTAGGGCCTCCCGGGCTGGATAAGCCGGGCATGAAGCCGACAATTTTGACATTCAGGGCGGGATAGGCAATGGACATGGCCACCTGGTCAAAGCAACGGCGGGTGCAGAACACTCCGAAGGTGTTGACGAAGACGACATGCCCGGCGCGCGCCAACCCGCCCGCGATACCGATCATGTTGGCTTCGGCCATGCCGGCGTTGATAAAGCACCCGGGCAGAGCGTCACGGAAGATGTCGGTTTCGGTCTGACGGGTCAAATCGGCGCCCAGGCACACGATTTCCGGCCTTTGCCGCGCCAGTTCCAGCAGCGCCTGACCGTAAGGCTTGAGCGTGATCTCGTAGGGCGGCTTACGCAAGCGCGGCCTCCAACTCGGCAATCAGCGCCCGCTCGAGAGCCGGATCAAGCTTGATGAAATGCCCATCCACGCCGGTGGGCATGGATTTCATCCGTCCGAAGATTTCCGTGCGCGCAATCACTACCAGCGGCTCGGAATGGTCGGAGCGGCTGGCGAGGGCAGCGGAGAGCGCGTCCACATCATGGCCATCCACTTCTAAGACTCGCCATCCAAAAGCGCGCCATTTATCGGCCAGGGGCTCGATGGGCAAGACCGAGGGCACCGGCCCATCCACCTGCGAGCTGTTGGCATCCACCACCACCACCAGCCGCCCCATTCGGTGGCAATTGTGGGCGGCAAACATGGCGGCCTCCCAGGTCTGCCCCTCCTGCATTTCGCCGTCGCTGAGGAAGGCGTAGATGTCGCGCTCCTCGCCCGCCAAGTGCGCCGCCAGGGCGAAACCGATGGCTCCGGAGAGCCCCTGACCCAGCGACCCGCATACCAGGTCAACCAGCGGCGTGCGCTCCGTGCCTATGGCTTCCAGCAACGCGCCATCCTTGCCGTAGGATTCGAGTTCTCTGGGCTCGAGGAGGCCCACTGCAGCCGCAACTGCATAAAGGGCGATCACATAGTGGCCGGGCGCCAGCACGAAGCGGTCACGGCCGGCGCGAACAAGACCTCCCCCGAAGAGCACGGCGAAAATCTCGGCCGAGGACAGCGCCTGCCCCAGATAGCCGAAACCCTGGATGGCGACCATGCGCGTGGCGCTCAGCCGGATTTGAGCCGCCAACCGCCGCAAATCGTACGTCGCGTGCTGTTGCCCGACCAATCGACCCTCCCTGACTCGCCCCCCATAGTCCAAATGAGTGCGCAGCACTCTATAGGATTGGGCGAAGAATGGGCAAGTGCAGGCGTCACCTGCCAATGCCGGGATCAGGCTTTAGGATTTTTAAGCAACTTTTTCGGCAGGCTCGGCGTCTCGGCGGTGAGGAAGGGCTTTCGCACTTACTCGATATTCACTTTTAGTAACTGAGTGTTCACCCCGCCGGCGGGCCCCTGGGCGGTGACGGCGATGGTCGAAGGACCCTCAGGCAGAAGCAGGAAATGCTTGAATCCGCAGTGATCAAAAATGAGCGGAGCGCGCTCGCCATTGATCATCACGGCCGCGTTGCAGTCGGCGGTTCCCTTGATTTCCACCACCTGCCCGGTCTGGCGGACGTCGCTGATCTGCAGCTTGGGCGCAGGGGGCGTGGCCGCACCGCGCTGCCCGACGGGCCTGAGGAACGAGGATTGCCCGCTGGCGTTATTCGCGCCGGAATGGCCGCGGGCCGGAAGCAGCCACCACGCCATCCCCATCAGCAATAGCACACAAAGAATGTAGAACAGCGGTCTCCCGCCGCTCTGTGCTTTCATCCGCAGCCTGGCCAGATAAGACATAGATGCGCTTGTGCCTGAGCTGACAGGCACACGTCGGCGTACGCAGTTCAACACCATGGTAAGTGCAATCAGGCACTTGCCCAAGTCACGAGGGTAATCCCCCCGGCTTTTTGCGTTATTCCAAGTCGCTGGGTTCAGAGTGTGGAGCAGGGCTTTAGTCCTGCATTGAGGAATGGGCATGGTGGTGGGTCAGTAAGTTGATGCGGAGCTACCCCAGGCTCCAGAAATCACTGGTCAGACCCACTTGGGCAAAGATGGCTTGCGCCTCCTGAGCATTGAAAGGACGCCACTTGGGGCTGAGGCGGTCTGCGTACCAGAGGCGCGCCAAGTCCCAGCCCTGCTGCAGAGAGAAGATCCCGCCCCGCTGGCGGTTCCACTGGCGGCACCAGCGGTCCACATGCAGTTCCGACCGGAACAGGAGAATGGTTTTTCACGTGAAAACCACATCCTCGTACCAGCGGCGCGCCGAAACGGCAACATGGATCAGCCCCTCGTGCGGGAGCAGCGACCCCCCTTTCACCTGCAGCGTCATTTCCAGGTTGCAACACGCGCAGGAGGCAGGAATGGTGGCGTCCTGCCCCAGCATGGCGGGAATGCCTAGAGCGTCCCAGATGCAGTTGGCGTAGTAAGTTTGCCCGCCCGATTTCACCGGAAAGGGGGTGGGAATTGCGGAAAAAGGCGCCACGCGCCACAGTTCCCCGATTTCCGTGAGCATGAAGGCGTGGGAGTGGCTCAGGCGAGCGTAAGCAGCCCGAACCGCGGCCTCAGTGCTGCCCATCTCTTTTGCGGCGGTGGCCACGGCCGGCGCCCTGCCGGTCTCCACCATGCGCCGGTAGGTATACAAGCGCAAGGAGTTATCGAAATCAGCCTGCTCGGGTACCGAGGCCATCTTTTCGTCCTTTTTGGGGGCTAGTTCCCGACGTGAAATTCTGCCATAATTGATTGTGCACCCAGCCTGCACGCAATCCCTACTACAACTCAGAGCGAGGCGACGATGTCGGCAAAGTATATCTTCGTGACCGGCGGGGTGGTGTCTTCATTGGGCAAGGGTCTGGCGGCGGCCTCCATCGGCTGCCTGCTGGAAAGCCGCAGCCTCAAAGTCAACATGCAGAAGATGGACCCGTATCTGAACGTGGATCCGGGCACCATGTCACCCTTCCAGCACGGCGAAGTCTTTGTCACCGACGACGGCGCCGAAACCGACCTCGACCTGGGCCACTACGAACGCTTTACCCACGCCCGCCTCAGCCGCGATAACAACTGGACCACCGGCCGCATCTACGAGCAGATTATCGCCAAAGAACGCCGCGGCGACTACCTGGGCAAAACGGTGCAGGTAATTCCCCACGTCACCAACGAGATCAAGGCGGCGATGAAGAAGATCTCGCAGGAGGTGGACGTAGCCATCATCGAGATCGGCGGCACGGTGGGCGATATTGAGTCGCTGCCCTTCATTGAGGCCATCCGGCAGATGCGCCAGGAACTGGGCCGCGAGAATACGCTGTTCGTGCACACCACCCTGGTGCCGTTCATCGCCGCTGCCGGCGAGCTTAAGACCAAGCCCACGCAGCATTCCGTGAAGGAACTACTCAGCGTGGGAATCCAGCCTGATATCCTGCTCTGCCGCACCGACCGTTTCCTCTCCAAAGAAATCAAGTCCAAGATCGCGCTCTTCTGCAACGTGGAAGAAGAAGCGGTAATCACCGCCAAGGATGTGGCCTCCATCTATGAAGTGCCTCTGGTGTTCGCGCGCGAAGGGGTAGATACGCTGGCGCTGAAGTACCTGCATATCGAGGCGCGCGAGCGCGACCTGGGTCCCTGGGAAGAGTTGGTGCACCGCGTCTACAACCCCAAGGATGAAGTCACCATCGGCATTGTCGGCAAATATGTGGAATACGAGGATTCCTACAAGTCGCTGAAGGAAGCCCTGGTGCACGGCGCGCTGGCCCACAATTTAAAGATCAATGTGAACTGGATTGAAGCCGAGGGCCTGGAAACCAAGGACGGGGAGGACCGCAGCTACGAGGCGCAACTGGAGAATTACGACGGCATCCTGGTGCCGGGCGGCTTCGGGAAGCGCGGCATTGCCGGAATGCTGAACGGCATCCGCTATGCCCGGGAAAAGAAGGTGCCGTATTTCGGCATCTGCCTGGGTATGCAGACCGCATGCATCGAGTACGCGCGCAACGTTTGCGGACTGGAGGACGCCAACTCCAGCGAATTCGACCCCGCCACGCCCCACCGCGTCATTTATAAGCTGCGCGAGTTGCGCGGCGTGGAGGAGCTGGGCGGCACCATGCGGCTGGGCGCCTGGCCCTGCAAAATTGAGCCGGGCACACTGGCGCACAAAGTGTATGGGCAGCTCGAAATCAGCGAGCGCCACCGCCACCGCTACGAGTTCAACCGCGAGTATGAAGGGCCGCTGACGGCCGCCGGGCTGCGCATCTCCGGCTCCACCCCGGATGGCACCTACGTGGAGATGGTGGAGATACCCGGGCACCCATATTTCCTGGGCTGCCAGTTCCATCCTGAGTTCAAGTCCAAGCCCCTGGAGCCGCATCCCCTGTTCAAGGCGTTCGTGGGAGCGGCCTACCAGCACGGATTGCGGCAGCGGGAGCAGAAGGAGCGGGCCGAAGTGGAGCTGTTCCTGCGGCCAGAGAAGGTCGGACGAAGATAAAATCCACCACAAAGGTCACAAAGGTTCACGAAGGAAACCCGAATCCTTGATTTCTTCCTTCGTGTCCTTTGTGGTTAAGGGTTTCTTGGTAGCAGATGAAGTCCCAGTTCAAAGTCGGCAACGTCGAGATCGGCGGGGGTGAGCTGTTCCTCATCGCCGGGCCGTGCGTGATCGAAAGCGAAGAGCACGCCATCAAAATGGCGGAATCCATTTCCGGCGTGGCGCGCGCCCTGCGCCTGCCCTGCATTTTCAAAGCTTCCTACGACAAGGCCAACCGCACCTCGCTGAAGAGCTACCGCGGACCGGGCCTGGACGAAGGCCTGCGCATTCTCAACAAAATTGCGCGCGGAGTGCACGTGCCGGTCCTCACCGATGTGCACGAAGCGGTGGACGTGCAGCGGGTGGCCGAAATCGCCGATGTCATCCAGATTCCCGCGTTCCTTTGCCGGCAAACCGACCTGCTGGTGGCGGCCGCCAAGAGCGGACGCGCAGTCAACATCAAGAAGGGCCAGTTCGTTTCCCCCTGGGACATGCGACACGCGGTAGAGAAATGCCAGGCCGCGGGCAACGGGCAGGTATTTGTCACCGAGCGCGGATCATCCTTTGGCTACAACAATCTGGTGGTGGACATGCGCTCGCTGGCCATCATGCGCGAGTTCGCGCCGGTGGTGTTCGACGCCACTCACTCCGTGCAACTGCCTTCGGCGGCCAGCAACGGCGATGGCGCGGTCAGCGGCGGCCAGCCTGAGTTTATTCCCCTGCTGGCGCGCGCCGCCGTCGCCGCGGGTGTAGACGGCGTCTTTCTGGAGGTGCACGACCACCCCAAACAGGCGAAGTCCGACGGCGCCAACGCGCTGGAGTTGCAGCGCCTGCGCAGTGTGCTGCAGGAGATTCTAGCGGTGCGGAAGGCAGTGGGCCAGGGTCGCAGCGTAATGCCGGTGTGATCGCAACTTTCCCGACTTCACCAGGGGAAGCGCCGCAAACCGGGCAAATCTCCTCCCCAATCCAGGACCCGTAATGCCAATGGACCTGGGAGTTTGCCTGCACCTTTGGAAGCCCGAAGGACTACACGTCGGTAACTTGGGCCTTAGCGCCGGTTACGGTTCAATACTGAGACGCAACCAGGGACCTTCAAAGTGTCTATGAGCGGGAGAGGAACTCAGCCTAAACCGGGTGAGCTTTGAAGCAGGACAGGCGGGAAATACGATCCCAAGTTCGGCTCAGGGTAGAAGTGTGCGGAAGAGACTCCCAAGGCAATGCCTTTGTGCAAACCGCTTATGCCAGAGATACGAGTTTCTATGGCGCGCGGGTGGATGGCGTGGAATGTCTCAAGGGACCGGGAGACATCATTCAGATTAAATACAAGCGCAAGACCACGAAGTTTCGCGTGATGTGGATGGGACAACCGGGGAGCAAAGAGCACGGCCACATTGGGCTGCGAAGCTTGGAGCCGCGAAAAAATATCTGGGGCATCGAACCGGTTCCTGTGGCGAGCAAAGCCCCGCCTTTTTCCGACGCCTTGCCATCCGCGGCGGCGGGTGCGGCAGGGCCTCCGAATTGCAGTTCTGAAAAACCTGTTCGTTCCTCGCCGGAGAGGCGCCGCTACACTCGGCATCGCTGTCTGGGAACGGTGGAGTTTCGCATCGCAGGTAACTGCACTGTCATGTCGGGGAAGCTGACGGATATCAGCTTGGGGGGATGTTACGTTCAGGCTCTGGGCACGTGCCTTCCAGGGACTCCCCTGGAATTAGCGCTGGAGGCGTGTAAGCAGCGAATCCACGTGGATGGCCGCGTCGCTGTAGCCAATTCCAGCAAAGGGATGGGGATAGAGTTCGTCTCCGGTTGTGATGGGCTTAGGCACCTTCCCCGGTTTGTCGAGGCGGTTCGGCGCAGGTCCGGCGTTATCGCAACACCCTCGATGCCGATCGCGGCGCGAACTCAGCGGTCCAAACCAACAGCATAGCTGCCGTCTGCGTCGCCCAAGAGGCAACGCGGCAGAGATGTCGCAAGCTCTGGAAGCAGGATCAGGCGGAGGGGCGTGGGCGGCCTGACATCGTTGTGCTTCAGCCGCGCCCAAGCCAGGGAAACGATAAAAACCTGGCGCCGCCCGCTCCCGCCTGTTTGGCCCAAAGACCTGAATGTCTAAGATGCAGCACCGAGCCCAGGCGGTGCTCAGTAATAATCCGAACAGCTCAGAAAAAAGCCGCACCGCGGGCAGCTCAGCTTACAGCGCACCTCCTGCAGTTCTGCCGAGCAGTTCGGGCATACCCGCATGAGCTGCCCTCCAGTCTTCCCTGGCTGCTCCGCGCGAAGGCCGGAACTCCCCTGCCCGGTCTCGCCCTGGCCTGGCTTGCTCACGGGTTCGGTCATTTCTTCTGCTCGCGCTCGGCGGCGTACTTGGCCATCCGCTTCTTCATCTCCTCCGGCGAAACATCTTCCACATGGGTGGCGACGGTCCACATGTGTCCAAAGGGGTCGTATAGGGTGCCGCTGCGGTCGCCATAGAACTGGTCCATGACATCCTTCTCCACCCGGCCGCCGGCGGCCACCGCCTGCTTGAATACCCGGTCCACGTCGCCTACGTAGATCATGAGCCCGACGGGCGTGCTGCCCTGGGGCGCGCGATAGCCCATCTGCGGCACCTCTTCGCCCATCATGAAGATGGAGTCGCCAATCTTCAGCTCGGCGTGTCCGACGGTGCCGTCGGGCATGGCCATGCGCATGATTTCCGTCGCGCCAAACGCCTTCTTGTAGTAGTCAATGGCTTTGGCTGCGCCTTTGACGACAAGGTAAGGGGTAATGCTGTGGTAGCCCTCGGGGATAGGTTTTACTTTGGCCATGAGTGCATCTCCTTTGCGAGATGGAATTGAATCAGGATAACGCAAGACGGTAATTGCTAGTTGCCCGCACGCCAGGACCAGCTACCAGCTACTCATACTGTATATTGTCCCTGCTATACGAAGGAGAGAGCCATGAAACCAGTCATTGTGATGGTGATAGCGGTTGCCATCTCCGCAGGCCTGAGCGCCGCCCAGCATAAGAAGAACGCTCCGGAGACAAGCACCCCCGTGCAGGGTTCAGTCGGCACCCAACTTGAGCAAATCGAGCACAAGTGGGCGGAGTCGGAGGTCAAAGCCGATCCCGCCATGATCGCCCCTTACCTGGACGACACCATGGTGCAAACCAATCCCGATGGCAGCGTCAGCACCCGCAAGGAAGTGCTGGACGGAATAGGCAAGGGCGACCCCACGCTCAAGGCGGTGGACCTGGCGGAAATGAAAACCCAGAGCTATGGCGATGCCGCGGTCATCATGGGCCGGTACACGGAGAAGCGCGAGGTCAAGGGCAAGCACGTGATGACCGCGGGCCGGTTTACCGACACCTATGTGAAGCGCGGCGGGAAGTGGAAGTGCGTAGCCTCGCACGACTCAGTGGCGGTGAAGGAGTAAGACGAAACTCCTCAGGTAGGCCCGTTCGTCAATCAGCAATCTGCAACGTCACACGCCCCTGCTGACTCCCGGCTACCGACTCCTGGCTTTACGCGTTGGCGGGTTTGGTGAGCGCATCCAGGGCATCCTGAATGTTATCGAAGATGAGGAACAACCGCTCCACCCCGGTGATGTGGAAGACGCGCCGCACCCGCTGCTGCACCCCGCTGAGCACCAACTGGCGCCCAGTCTTGCTGCAGGAGACGCAGGCGGTGACCAGCGACCCCAGGCCGGCGGAATCAATATAAGGCACGTCGGTGAGGTCGAGGAAGACGCTGGTTGCCGTCTCTACCCGCAGGGCGTTCTGCAGCGGGGAGAGAGTTTCAAAGGTCAGAGGCCCGCTCAGGCGAAAGACCCGCTGCGTATCCAGCGACCCATGAAATTTCTCCACCACCAAAGACTCGTCCATAAGGCAGGCTCAGCCGTCGCAAAAGCCTATCATACGCCGCTCAGGCGGGCGAGTGGGCCCGGCGAAAAAAGCGGGACACGGTGCAATGTTCTGAAAAGATTGACATTTCGCCGCACGCGCGCACTCCCTCCGCTTACGGGTTGGCGGCTGCGGCCGCCAGCGGCTGCCGCTCCTTGGCTCCCATGATGATGAGCCACAGCATGATAGCCAGCTCTCCGAACATGACGGGAAGGGCGTAGTTCGCTACTGTGTCTTCGTATTGCGGCCACATGATGCCGGTGACGCTCTGCGCCAGGTAGGCGAAGCAATTGAGCACCAGCCAGACGCCCAGGAAGCGGGGCAGGAAGCGCGATTTGTAAACCAGCAGGCCGAAAGGCAGCAGCCACAACCCCCAGAAAACCTCGTTGACTACGACGCCATGGTGGTGCAGGCGGAGGAAGAGCATGGCCATGGCCTCGCGCTGCGGCTTGTCGAAGACGGAGAGGAAGTCGGCGCCGCGCACCAGCAGCAGCGTGGCCGCGTCATTGAGAGTGTTGAGGAAGTAGATGGGGGTGACCATCAGGGCGCCGAGCGCCACAACCAGGGCGGCCAGGAATTGGTCCACACCCTTGAACAGCCGGTAAAGCGCCAGGGTGAGGAAGATCGCCATTACCGCGGTGAACAGGTCGGTGAGGATGCCCAGGCGGAAAAGCGTCTGGTGGGCGGCGATGTTGCCAGCGGTGGCGGCCGCGTTGCCGGAGACGATCAGCTTGGTGGGAATGTAGACGAGGCGCAAGGGCGCGGTCATCAGGGTGAGATAGAAGAGCCCGGCGATTCTGGCGTTGCGGCTGAGCGTGGTCATAGGCGCTCCTGAGGCGGGATTGTAGCTGGAGGTACGGGGGTGGGGGAGGAAAAGTTCAGCCGGATTGACGATTGCAGATTGGTGAGTGACGAATAGGCCTACCTGCGGGGTTTCGCCTCCCCATCTGCTGCTA
>DATGGJ010000098.1:0-7407 GCA_035308585.1 Terriglobales bacterium | reverse complement strand
ACCCTCACGGCCGCTATTACGGCGGCGTTACCGGCGCCATGTACTATCCCGTGGTGGTCGCGGGATTGTGGCACTGGACCGGCAACAAGGAACTGATTCGACCCCTGATTGCCCCCGCCCTCAAAGGCCTGCAATGGGTTGAGGACTACGGCGACCTGGATGGGGACGGCTTTTACGAGTACCAGACCCGCTCCCAGCAGGGAGAGAAGAACCAGGGATGGAAGGACTCCGGCGATGCCATCGTTTACGAAGATGGCTCACAGGTGCACACTCCCCTGGGCACCTGCGAGATGCAGTCGTTTACCTACGCTTCTAAGCTCCACCTCTCGGAGGTGTTGTGGTGGCTGGAGGAGAAGGAACTGGCCGCCCGGCTGTTTGACGAAGCCGGCGAGCTGAAAAAGCGCTTCAATGAAGCCTTCTGGATGGAGGACGAAGGCTACATTGCCATGGGGCTGGATGGCAAAAAGCGGCAGATCAGGTCCATCGGCTCCGACCCCGGGCACGCACTGGCCAGCGGCATTGTGGATATCGCCAACGTGGAGAGGGTGGGGCGGCGCCTGATGGCGGAAGACATGTTTACCGGCTGGGGAATCCGTACTCTCTCCGCAGCTCATCCCGCCTATAACCCCTACGCTTATCATCGGGGCACGGTGTGGCCGGTAGAGAACGCGGTGTTTGCCTTAGCTTTTGCCCGCTACGGGCTGCATGAGCTCATGTTCAAGTTATGCGAGGCTCAGTTTGAGGCGGCATCTCTGTTTGACTATTACCGCCTGCCGGAATGTTTTGCCGGGCACCAGCGGGAAGCAAAGCACCCCTTTCCCGGCCTCTACCCCAGGGCCAACTGGCCGCAGGCCTGGTCAGCCTCGGCGGCTTTGCTGCATGTTCAGGCCATGATTGGCTTATATCCTTACGCTCCTTTGCACGCCTTGCTGCTCGATCCGCACTTGCCCGCCTGGTTGCCGGAGATCACCCTGCATAACCTGCGGGTGGGGGAAGCGGTGGTCAGCTTGCGCTTCTATCGCCGCGCGGATGGCAGCAGCGATTACGAAGTGCTGAACAAGCGCGGGCACTTGCACGTGGTGCGCCAGCCCAGTCCCTGGTCGCTGACCGCGGGTTTCGGCGAACGGGTGCGCGACGCGGTGGAGAGCGTTTTACCAGGAAAATAAAATCCAGGGAGACACAAGGCGGCAGCGGCAGGTTCTTTCGCAAGCCATCAGCAGGAGAGGCGAATCAGGCGCGGCTGGGCCCCTCGCCGGCGGCGCGCCGCGCTTCGGCGATCTTCTTTTCCAGGAAGTCGGTGTGGTCCCGCTCAAAATTGGAAAATTCGCGGTACAGTTCGCGCAACTCGGCGTCTTCTGTCAGCTCCGCCAGCCGGGTGTAGTAGCGGACGGCGTTCTGCTCGGCGGCTACGGCGATTTCCAGGGCCAGTTCGCGCGGCGAACGGCCGCCGCTGGTGCGGCTGATGGCAAAAATGTCGCCGCTGTTGAGCTGCGGCACCTCGATGAAGTCGCGCACATCGTCATCGGTAATGGCGCAGGGGCGGGTGCCGTAGCGGTCGAAATAGCGCTGCTGCAGCGCGGTGCCGTGGCGGCGCTCTTCCGCCGCCATGTCCCAGAAGGTGCCCGCGATTTCCAGCGACTCGTCGTCGCGAAAGCCGGCGAAAAGCTCCGCAAATTGGTGGTAGATTTCAGCGTTGCGTTCTTCGATGAAAATAGCCACGTGCAACGCTTCTTGGGCGGTGAGGGAAGCGAAGTCACGTTTCATGCCGCCGTCTCCTGAGACACAGAATAGCGCAGGAGGGCGCGGTTTATGCCCCCGGTGCATAGTTAAGCTGCTGGGGACAGCGCCGCACTGGTCAAGGGGGAGCAGGTCGGGCGCGCCGATACTTTGCCGGCGCGCACTTCCAGAGTCATGGTGCGGGCGCAGCGCTCGCACAGCCAGAAATATTGCAGCTGGCGCGGCACGTGTCCGCCGGGGGAAGGCGGTCCGGCGCCCAGGTCCAGGCGAAACAACTTGCCTTCATGCAGGTAACGAAAAGGGGCGGAACAAGTGGGGTTTGCGCATTTGGCAAGCATGTCCGAGCTCCCGGAAAAGTTGCTACCCCGGCGCGCCATCCGGGGCAGGTAAAAGGTTGCGGTTTACTCAAGCCGCAAGAACAGCGGTCCGGCCAGGGATCAGGCGGTGCGTTTAACCGGGCTTGCTGCTTGCGCCCGTCCCCGCTCCAGCCGCTGGATCATGTTACGCAGCCAGGTTTTCACCGATTCTTCCAGTTCAAGCTGATTGTAACCCGTATCCAGGCTAGCCAGGGTGTCGCCTTTCTGATTTAAAACGATGTGATGGCAGGGCACATTCTCATTTCGGGAATTTTCCGGAACGAAGTGGGAGAGCAGGCACTCGTCGCAGGGATGGGTGTGTCCCGGGTCGCCGAAATTCAAACAGGTAAGCGAGTCTTCGAACATCGAAGTCGGCTTCCACGGGGTGCGCACGGAGCGGCCATAGCCGCCATGTTCCAGGAAGCTGAGTTCGAACTTCAGCACTTCCAGCAGGTCGCGATCGTCTTCCATGTAAACCTCCGCTGCTGGATCTGGCGCGGGAGCGCGAACGGGGGCAAGCCGTTCTCCAGCCTGCCCGCTATTGTGGGCGCGCGTGTACCCACTGGCTGTGACTTCCATCACAGCCCCCGGTGAGGAGGCTCACTCTGGGACCGGGTCACATCGCGGCTGCGACAACATGGCCGGGGGGCCGGGTTGGCGGGCATGGCTTCTACCCGCGCTGCGATTGGGTGTAAACTCACTGCCTTCGCTCAGAACGGCGTGCCCGAACCTCCGATGAACAGAGCAGCCGCCACCCGAGCCCTCACGTCCGCCCGCCGTTCCTGGTACTTACGTTACGGCGCGGCGGTGGTGTTTTCGGGCGCAGCTCTGGCCATAACCATCGCCCTGGCCTCCTTCCGTCCTTCGGCCGAGACGCCGGTGTTCCTGCTGGCGGTGGCCCTGTCCGCTTGGTTTGGGGGCGCCGGTCCGGCGTTGCTGGCTACCCTGCTCACCGCACTCAGCCTGGATTACTTTGTTTTTGGCGTCCATCACGGCTGGTCGTGGAGAGCCCAGGACTTCATTGGGCTGGGGTGGTGCGTCTTCTGTTCCCTGGTCATAGCCCGCATCGCCAACCGCAGGTCGCGCGCGCTGCGCGACTTGCAGGCCAGTGAAAGCCTGCTGCGCCAGTTTGTGGAATACACGCCGCTGCCCATCGCCATGCTCGACCGGCAGTTGCGTTACGTCGCCGTCAGCCGGAGTTGGTACGCGTCTTACAGAATCGAAGCTGCCAATATAGAGGGGAAACCGCAGGAAGAAGTTCTGCCCGCGATGCCCACCATCTGGCGTCAAGCGGAGCCACGCTGCCTGACCGGGGCGGTGGAGCGGGGCGAGGCCGACCAAATGCGCTGGCCTGATGGCACCCTGGATTACGTGCGTTGGGAAATGCAGCCATGGAAGCAGGCCGACGGTGCCATCGGCGGCATTATTCTTTTCTCCGAGATCGTGACCGAGCGCAAGCGCGCCGAACGCTCGCTGCGCCAGGCGGAAAAGTTGGCAGCCGCAGGACGCCTGGCCGCCAGCGTGGCGCACGAGATCAATAATCCCCTGGAGGCCGTGACCAACCTGCTTTACCTGGCCCGCAGTTCGCCCGATCATCAGACCCAGGGTTATCTCGAGCAGGCCGACAACGAACTGAAGCGTATTACCCATATTGCGCAGCAGACGTTGGGGTTCTATCGCGACAGTGGCCGTCCCACGCTGCTCCAGGTGGCCAAGGTTGTCGAGGAGGTGCTGCACTTGTACGCCGCCAAGCTGAAGAGCCATGGCGTCAAGGTGGAAAAGAGACTCGCGCCCGCGCAGTTGCTGACCTCGGAAGGCGAGTTGCGGCAGATTCTATCGAACATCGTGGCCAATGCCATTGACGCTATGCCCCGGGGTGGCCGGTTGATCCTGAAAGTGGCGCAGGGCAGTGGCCAGCCTGGAATCCGGATCACGGTCGCCGATACCGGATGCGGCATCCAGCCTTTGGAGAGGCCAAACGTTTTTGAACCTTTCTGGACCACCAAGGGAGAGCTTGGCACCGGTCTTGGGTTATGGGTTACTCGCTCGCTGGTGGGCAAAAGCGGAGGCAGCATTCGTCTGCGCAGCAGCGTGACTCCGGGGCGCAGTGGAACCGTGGTCTCTATCTTTTTTCCGGATGCTCTTCCCAGGAAAGAAAGCGAAACTATAAGTACAGTGGGTGAGAAGGGCTGAAGTCGGCTATCCACGAGCCTGACAGCCTCAGTTATCGGGCGTGAACCGGCTCACTCCGTGACCTAGGTCACATCCCGGTTGTGACAACTATGCGAATCTGGCCTGGCTGGAATATCCGGCTGGAGCCGAACGCGTGACCGTTCTGGATTTCAACCAGTCGCCTTTCATCGTAATCTGGGAAGTTACCCAGGCTTGCGACCTGGCCTGCGTGCACTGCCGCGCCTGCGCCCAGCCGCAGCGCAGTCCTTTCGAGCTCAACACCGAGGAGGCGAAACGGTTGATCGCGGAAGTGGCGGAGATGCATGCTCCCGTGTTCGTGCTCACTGGCGGAGATCCCTTGAAGCGGCCTGATATTTACGAGCTGGTGAAATACGCCGCCAGCCTTGGCGTGCGCACCTCGCTTACCCCCAGCGCGACTCCCTTGCTGACCCGCGAAGCCCTGGTCCGGCTGCAGGCTTGCGGCCTGGCTCGCCTGGCCATCAGCCTCGACGGCCCCACCGCCGCCATCCACGATGCCTTCCGCCGCGTGCCCGGCTCCTACGAGTGGACGCTGCAGGCCGTGCGCTGGGCGCGCGAAATCGGTTTGCCGGCGCAAATCAACACCACTGTCACCCGCCACAACCTGCGCCACCTGGATGACATCATCACCCTGCTGCAGACGCTCGATATCGTGCTGTGGAGCGTCTTCTTTCTGGTGCCCACCGGGCGCGGCCAGAGCAGCGACCTGATCTCGGCGGAGGAATTCGAGCAGGTTTTCGAGAAGCTGTACCAGACCTCGCGCCAGGTGAAGTTCGACATCAAGAGTACCGAGGCGCAGCATTACCGCCGCTTCCTGCTGCAGAAAAGGACCGCCGCCCGGCGCGGCGGCCAGACGGATGCGGCCATGGCCAAAGTGTTCGGCGCCACCAGCGCCGACGGTATCGGCCGCGCCCCGCGCGGCATCAACGATGGCAAGGGATTCGTCTTTATTTCCCACCGGGGCGAAGTTTTTCCCAGCGGCTTCCTGCCGGTTTCCGCCGGCAACGTGCGCCATGAATCGCTGGCCGAGCTTTACCGGCAATCGCCGCTGTTTCTCGCCCTGCGCGACAGCGCCAATCTGAAAGGGAAGTGCGGCATCTGCAAATTTCGCGAGCTGTGCGGTGGTTCGCGCGCCCGCGCCTATGCGATGACGAATGATATGTTCGCCGAAGAGCCCAATTGCGTGTATCAGCCCCACCCAGGACGGCAGAATGCGGTTGCTGCTTCCTCTCCCGGTGCCTGCGCTCACCCCCTTTCGTGAGCCCGGTCACTGCGCCACGGTTTCCTGGCGCCAACAATAGGGTTAAAGGGGGGAACCGTGGAGAGCACCCACCTGTACCGTACCAGCGCCATCTGGACCATGCGGCGCCGGGGCATTGTCTCGGCGGAAGATGTGCCGCGCACCATCAATTTTTCTGCTCCGCCGGAATTCCAGGGCGAACCTGGACTCTGGACTCCGGAGCATCTGCTGGTGGCCTCGGTGGCCACCTGCTTTCTGGCCACCTTCCGCGCCCTCGCTGAATATTCCAAGCTGCAGGTGGTGCGCCTGGAAGTTGAGGCTGAGGGCCTGCTGGAAAAGGAAGAGGGCGGCTTCCGCTTTACCCAAATTGTGGTGCGGCCGCGGCTGACCATCGCCGAGGGCGCCGACCAGGAGCGGGCCCAGCGCTTGCTGGAGAAAGCCGAGCGCGCCTGCCTCATCTCGCGTTCTCTTTCCAGCCACATGGAACTGCAGGCCACGGTGGAAGTTGGCGCCGCCGTGCCCGCGTAATCACCCGGGGAAGTGGAAGTTTCCCGCAGCGTGAAGTAAGGTGTAAGCGGCCCGGTAATGCCGGCCTGCGATGACTTCCACCCCCGCAGTTCAGAGTACTGCCACATATGCGGCCGCGCCTGTCCCGGCCGCGCGCCCCTGGTTCCGCTTGGCCCTCCCGGCATTGCTACTGCTTGCCTACGTGGCGCAGTGCGTATGGTTCATCCGCACCCAGTCTTTCACCTTTGATGAGCCCGTACACATCGTTACCGGCCAGGAGATGTGGCGCTATAGCCGTATCCAGGATTGGAACGACCACCCGCCGTTGCAGCGGCTGTTGTGCACCCTGCCGCTAGTGAGCTCTAAGTGGCAGGTGGATGTGCAGGGTCATTTCCCGGAATTCTTGGCGCTGTGCTTTCATCCCAGCCCTCAGGAAATGGCCGACCGCGGCCGTGCTGTGAGCGTGGTGCTGGGTATCATTCTGGCCCTGGTGCTGTGGACCACCGCACGCCGCCTTTTTTCGGAAGACGCCGCTAACCTGGCGCTGGGCTTGTTCGCTTTTTCACCGGCTCTAATCGCCCATTACTCGCTCATCACCACCGATGGCATCGGCGTGCTCATGATCTTCGCCACCGCCGTGCAACTGCTGCGCTGGCGGCATAATCCCACGCGCGGCCAGACCGTGCTGCTGGGGGTGGTGATGGGGCTGCTGCTGCTGGCAAAGTTTTATACCCCTCCCATGTTCCTGGTGGCAGTGGGCTGGGTGCTGGTGCTGAAGCCGGAACGCGTCGCCTTCCATCCCCGACGCTGGAACTGGCGCGCCGCGGCGGCGGTTTGCGCGCTCGCGTTCCTGGTGCTGTGGGCGGGCTACTTTTTCCATGTGTCGCGCCTGACCATGCGCGACGGCCGTTTTATTGCCACCTTTCCTAATCGCGCGCCCATCATCAAAAACATGCGCACGCCGGTGAATTTCAGCATTCCCATTCCGGCTGGGGAGTATCTGGAAGGCTTGCGCAATGTGGCCTTCCACAATCATCGCGGGCATCAGTCATTTTTCCTGGGGACGGCTTCCCTCAAAGGTGGCTGGAAGCTCTACTACCCGACGGTGATGCTGCTGAAGTGGCCCACGGTGGTGGTGCTGCTGTTTTTGATCTTTCTGATCCTGGCCGCGAGTCGGCGCATTGGGGTGCCCCGCGACCTGCTGATCATGGCCACCTTTCCGGCGGTGTACTTCGTATTCGCCATCTTCTCGCACATTGATATTGGCGACCGCCACATCTTGCCCATGTATCCCTTTGTGCTGCTGTTCGTGGCGGGAGGCGCCTGGCAACTGACCCGCCGTTCGCGCGCTGCGTT
>DATGGJ010000097.1:0-2539 GCA_035308585.1 Terriglobales bacterium | reverse complement strand
TTGCTACGGGTGAAAGATGCCGCTTGACCTAGCTCGTGATCCGCATCGCCGCTTTAACCCGCTTACCGGCGAGTGGGTGCTGGTGTCGCCACACCGCACCCAGCGTCCCTGGCAAGGCCAGGTGGAGGCGGCTGCCCCGGCGCAGGTGCTCGAGTACGATCCAACTTGTTACATGTGCCCGGGCAACACGCGGGCGAATGGGGCGCGGAATCCCCGCTACGAATCAACGCTGGTTTTCGAAAACGATTTTCCGGCCCTGCTGCCGCAGACCTCGGACGCGGTGCTCGAGCGCGACCAGCGTGGCCTGATTGTGGCCCGGGGCGAGCCCGGCGTCTGCCGCGTCATCTGTTATTCGCCGCGGCACGACCTCAGGCTGGCCACGCTCGACCCGGCGGCGGCGCGGGAAGTAGTGAAATTGTGGGCGGAGCAGTATGCGGAACTGGGGGCGCTGCCGGCCATCAACCACGTGCAGATTTTCGAAAACCGAGGCGCCATGATGGGCGCCAGCAATCCCCATCCCCACTGCCAGGTGTGGGCCAACGCCACCATGCCCAATCTTCCCGAAAGGGAGCAGCTTTTGCAGCAGGCCTACCGGGGCGCAAACGGCTCCTGCCTGCTTTGCGACTACCTGCAGTTGGAGCGGGACGAGGCCGTCCGCATGGTGCTGCAGAACGCGGAGGCGGTTGCGCTGGTGCCCTTCTGGGCGGTGTGGCCGTTCGAAACCATGGTGCTTACGCGGCGGCACATGACCGGCATGGACCAACTGACGTCCGCGGAACGCAACGCCCTGGCTGATCTTCTGCAGCGCCTTGCCCAGGCCTACGACCGGCTGTTCGGCACTCCGTTTCCATATTCGTTGGGCTTTCACCAGCGCCCCACGGATGGGGCTGGGCACGAGGAATGGCACCTGCACGCCCACTTCTATCCGCCGCTGCTGCGCTCCGCCACGGTGCGCAAGTTCATGGTGGGATATGAACTGCTGGCCTCGCCGCAGCGCGATATCAGCGCCGAATCGGCGGCCGCCCGCCTGCGCGAAGTGGCGGGAGGGTAAAGGCCCCCTCAGGCGGCCTTGTGGCGACTGCTCTTTGCTTTTGATCGGGACTTAGGCGCGCTCGCCTTGCGCCGCACCACTCGCGTTTCCACCGCCCTGCCGGGGTATTCACGCACAATGCGCTTGCGCGGGACCACCGCGACTTCTTCCACAATCTCGGCTTGGGCAGGCTCCTCGCCGAAAATGTTGGCCATGTAGTTCTGCCGGCATTGCTCGCAGCAGAAGTGCACCGCCAGGTAGTCCACCGCCCGGACCTCATCCCATACGGGCAGGATGGTAACTTCGCGGCGCGCCGAAGTGACCCCGATGTTCTCGGCCGCGAATCCCAGAATCCAAGCTTCATCTTTCTCTTTCAGCCGGTGGCAGTAGTCACATTCATAGCGCAGCATGGTGCCCTCCTCCAGATTAGATTGCTCGCCTGGCGCTCCATGATGTCTAGTCAGCCCCGGCCAGAGTTGCTGACTCGACTGCGCTTACGGCGGCAAGGTAAGCTAAAGGTTTGGCCAGCAGGAAAGGATGAGATATGCGGGAAGCGGTCCGGCGCTTGTGGCCGGAGATTGACTGGATTCAGGACGCCAAGCTGCGCGACCAGGTGACCCAAACCTGGGTGCGGGCGTTCGAACTGAGTCCACTTGCGCCCGACGATCTGGAACGCATTCCCTTTACCCTGCTCATACCCAATTGCCCCGTCAGCTTCATGGAGCACAAGCGCTGCGTGGTGCACATTGCGCGGCGCGCCGCCGAGTCCATGAAGGATTTCATGGGGCGCGCCCTGCCCATTGATATGGACACGGTGGTTGCCGGCGCAATCCTGGCTGATGTGGGCAAGTTGCTGGAGTACGAAAACGTGGAAGGGCCCGCGGGCAAGCCAGTCACTCGGCAGAGCGAGCGCGGCGAATTCCTGCGCCACCCTTTTACCGGCGTGGCCCTGGCCATGGAATGCGGCGTGCCCGACCGCGTTTGCCACATCATCGCCGCTCACGCCGCCGAGGGCGACCTGGTCAAGCGCAGCACCGAGGCCTACATCGTGCACCATGCCGATTTCATGGCCTATTTGCCGTTTAAGAATTTGCAGAAGTAGCTGGCAGCAATTAGCACTTGGCATTTAGCCCGTAAACCGAAGGGGACAAACCAAACGCTGACCACTGGCCGCTAACCACTGACTATGGCTACTGCTCAAACCGCCAAACCGACCGTTACCGCCGAAATGTCGCGCTGGGCCGCCGAACTGAAATTCGCCCAGCTCTCGAAAGATGCCGTCTACCAGGCCAAACGCTTTCTATTGGACTCGCTGGGCTGCGCTCTGGGCGGCTACCAGCAGCACGACGTCAAGCTCGCCCTGCAGGTGCTGGGCGAGACCGCCGGCTCCGGTCCTGCCACCGTCATCGGCACCGGCAAGAAGGTGGATGCGGTCTCCGCCTCCCTGGCCAACGGGCTCATGATCCGCTGCATGGATTACAACGATATCTACTGGAAGCAGGATCCCTC
>DATGGJ010000096.1:0-10026 GCA_035308585.1 Terriglobales bacterium | reverse complement strand
CGAACGCATCGAGCAGGTCTTGATTAATCTGGTGGGCAATGCCATGAAATTCACCCCCGCCGGAGGAGCCATCACCATTCGCGCCCACTATCATGCTGACCTGCGGCAAGTGGAAATCAGCGTTCAGGACAGCGGCGTGGGCATCGCTCCGGAGGATCAGACGCGTATTTTCGATGAGTTTGCCCAGGCGCGAAACGCGCACGCAGATGTCGCACGTAGTGGTTCTGGGCTGGGTTTAGCCATCGCCAAACGCATTGTTGAAGCTCATAACGGCCAATTGCGCGTCGAAAGTATTCCCGCTCAAGGCAGTACCTTCTCCTTTACCTTGCCGCTGAAGTCCGCTAAGGCGGATGACCCTCTTCTGGACAGAGCCGTTCCTGCCTAAGCCCCAGATTTTTCGGTCTTAGAGCCTGAGTTTAGCCCCCTGAGAGAGCCGAGAGATGATGGCGGAGAACTGTTTTCCCGGCTAGGCAACCCGGTTCCAACTTGTGGAATCGAGATACAATGGTGCTCGCCCGGGGTGGGGTGATTGGGTCCTTCTGTACCGAGCTTCGGCGTGGAACGTTCATCTCACCTTACCAGCAGCTCTGATTTCCACCCTCTTTGAGGAGTTCCCCGTGGCCGACCAGAATGTCCGCATGTTGGTCGTGGACGATGACGCGACCATGTCCCGCTACCTGTCCGCCTATTTCGCGCGCCGCAATTTCGAGGTCAACACCGCCGGCAGCGGCGAAGAGGCCATCCGGATGTTTCGCTCCTACGACCCTGGGGTGGTCTTGCTCGACATATCCATGCCCGGCATGGATGGCATTGAGACCCTGGAACGCCTGAAGCAGATTAAGCCCGAAGTAGCCGTGGTCATGCTCTCCGGCCAGAACAGTCCGGAGCAGATTTTCAAGGCTTCCAAGCTGGGCGCCGAGGACTACATCAGCAAGCCTTTTGAGCCCAAAGAGCTGGAGGTCCGGCTCAGCAAGGTGATGGACAAGCAGAAACTGCTCACCGAAGTCAGCCAGTTGCGCGAGCAGGTGCGCCGGCAAAGTGATTTCTCCATGACCTTCGGCAACAGCCCCAAAATGGAGGAGGTCAAGATGACCATCGAGCAGGTGGCGGATACCAATGCCACCGTGCTCATCCGCGGCGAAAGCGGCACCGGCAAGGAAGTGGTGGCGCGCATGGTCCATTCTTTTTCCGGGCGGCGCGAGCGCAGTTTCGTTAAGGTCAATTGCGCCGCCATTCCCAACGAGTTGCTGGAAAGCGAACTCTTCGGCTATGAGCCGGGGGCTTTCACCGGAGCCAGCCGTCAGAAGCCGGGCAAATTCGACCAGGCCAACCAGGGCACGCTCTTTCTGGATGAAATCAGTGAAATGCACCCCGCCCTGCAGGCCAAGCTACTGCACGTGCTCCAGGACGGGGAATTTTCCCGCCTGGGCGGCAAGCGCGATATCTCGGTGGATGTGCGCATTCTGGCGGCCACCAACAAGCCCCTGGAGCAGGCGGTGCAGAACGGCGTGTTTCGCGAAGACCTTTTCTACCGCCTCAATGTGGTCACCATCCACATTCCACCCCTGCGCGAGCGCCGGGAGGAGATCCCGCTGTTCCTGGAGTACTTTTTGCGGCGTTATAGCGAGTATTACGGTAAGCAACCGCCGCCATTTGGCGATTACGCCCTGAGCCGCATGATGGATTACGCCTGGCCGGGCAATATCCGGGAACTGGAAAACATGGTGAAGCGCTACGTGATCGTAGGTAACGAGGGGCAAATTATCCGCGAACTTTCCACGCATAAACCCATCGTTTCCTCTTACGTGCAGCCGCTGGCCGCGGCCGCGGCCGCGGCTGCGGCCGCCGGCCCGGGCAGCGAGGTTCCCGATGTAGCCTCGGCGGCACCCGCGGGCAACGGCGAAGCGGAATCCATTTCCTTGCTTGAGATCGGACGGCGGGCGGCCATGAAGGCGGAGCAGGAAGCTATCGAGCGGGTTCTGGCGCAGACCCGGTGGAACCGCCGCCAGGCAGCCAAGATCCTTAAAATCAGCTACAAAGCCTTGCTCAACAAGCTGAAGGCGATGGAACAGCAGAGCCGTCTCGCAAAAGAGCAAAGACCTGCCTAGCATTGGAAGACGCTTGCAACCTATTATCAGTTGGTCAACCTTAGGCGGGGCTGTGCAACCTTCGGCCCCCTAGTCCTAAGTCCCAAAATGGAAAGGACTTCCTCTCGAGCGCAAAAACGGCCGGATGTCATTGGCCTTTGGCTCAGGAAGTGCTACCCCGAATGGCAATAAAAGAGGCCGTTTCAACCAAATGACTTCAACCCTCTTCGTACTATCTCGACATCTCCAATCCGGCTCTGTTTTTCGGGCCGGTAAGCATCGCCTTCCCTGACTTTCCCTCCCTCCCTTGCCTCTTTAGGGTGGCCCCAGAAATGGGGCCGCTTTTTTTTACGAGAAAAGCGGTTGGGACCGAACTCTGTTGTTCGACTCGTGGCCGGCCGCGGTTTGCCTTTTGGCTCTTCGGCTTGCAGTTGCAGACAAGCCGCTGATGCCGAGCGACTCCACTCAAGTATTGAGCAGGCGAGGCGCCGGCTCACTCCGCCAGTTGACGCTTTTCGATTGCGGCGAATATGATAAATGTTTGCCCCAAATGAGCAGAAAGTTTCAGGAAGGCTGCCACCGAGCAAGCGGCAGGGACGTACATGGACAAGCGGAAACTGGAACAGTTTAAAAAGCGGCTGGAAGAACGCCAGCACCAGCTCAAGCGTAACGTGTCGCGCACCGAACAGGACGGCCGCTCCGCCGATGAGGGTACGGCGCAGGACATCGCGGATCGGGCCGCCAGCTCTTATAACAAGGAATTTTTATTCCACCAGAGCAATAACGAGCGCCAGCTTCTGCAGATGGTGGAAGGGGCTCTCAGCCGCATCCACGAAGGGACCTTTGGACAGTGCATCTCCTGCGGCAAGGAGATCAATCCCAAGCGTCTGGAAGCGGTGCCCTGGACCCGCCACTGCATCGAGTGCCAGGAAAAGCTGGAGCAGGGGCGACTGGAAGAGGCCTCGCGCTAAGACGGTTGCCGGTTGTCAGTTGGCTGTCGTTTTTTCTGCAGCCATCAAACCACTCCTGGCAAGCTCGCCCTCAGCCTCGCAGATGCGATCTCCGCGCCTGACTGGCTGCTGATAACCAGCAACTGACAACTGCTTCATTGCGGTTTCTGCGGTTGCTGTTGCTGCTGCTGCTGCTGTTGTTGTTTCTTTCCCCCAAAAACCTGATTGAGGATGTCGCCCAGAGGATTGGCCTTGGGCTGCTGTTGATTTTGCGTTTGCCCGGGCGGTGGCTGCGCCGGAGGCTGCCCCGAGCTTGCCGGGGTTTGTTTTTGCTGTCCCGCAATCGCACCAAGAATATTGCCTAAGTTTGGTTTCTGGCCGTTCTTTCCGCCCAGCAGAGCGCCAACCGCCTGCCCCAGGGCCGGGTTGGCGGTAGTGGGCAGCACGTGCTGCAGCTTCATCTGCGCCAACTTCTGGACGTCGGGGGCGACAATGGGGTGCTGGAAGGTTCCCGTTACCAGCACCGGAATCACCAGCTCGCCTTGCTGGTTGGCCAGCGCGGTATTCATAAATCCGCCTACGTTGGTGCCGCCCACCTTGTTGGAGAACCACTTCGACAGCACCGCGGTGAGGTGCAGGTTGAGGGCATTGTTGACCAGATTCACCGCTCCAGTGGCGCCCAGGCTGCCCCCCTCAATCAGCGCCTGCAGGTTGTTGGTCTCTGCCAAGCCATTACGCACATTGAAGGTGCCGGTCAGTTTCAGGAGGTTGGTGGCGGGCTGCGAACCGCTGGCCGGCGCGCCGCTCAAAAATTTTCCCACGTTGCCCAGTTCGTGCAGCAGATCAATGCCGACGATGCGGCCCTTGGTCAAATCCAGATTGAAAGTGCCATTCAGGGTGCGGGCCATGTCGGCGGAAGAAGCGGCGGCAAAGCCCATGTTGGTATTGGCGGCCAGCAGTCCATAGAGGGTTTGCTTGACCGAGGTGACCGAGGAAACCAGCTTGTTGGCGTCCACGTTCGCCAGCTTGCTTTGCACCTGCACCCCCATGGGGGTTTGGCGCGCATCAAGCACGATGGCTCCCGTCTCCTGTCCGCCATACACCTGCGCCGTGAGCGGAGAGAGGGTAATCAGGCCGCGGTTCAGATTCACATTGGAGCGCACGTTGTTGAGCACCAGTTGGTCGTAAAGGATGGTGCCCACCATGAGCGTGCCGGTGCCGGTCATGCGGGTCAGGATGGAAGGCTGGGGCGTGGCCGCGGCGTAGGCTCGCGGCACCACGCTCCAGGCGGCCCGTTTCGCGGACGCCGGTTTCGCGGCGGTGATCTGTTGCAGCTGCACCAGGTCAATTTTGGGCGACATGATATCAAACTGGACCTGCGGGGCGGCGAAGTTGCGCAGGGTCAAATTTCCGCTGGCGCTGCTTTGCCCCAGCGAGGCCACCAGCTTGTCCACGGTCATGGAGTTCTGGGTGAACTTCAGGTCGGCGCTGCGCACGTTCAAGGGCTGGGACAGGCTCGGTGTGTTCACGGATGCGTTCACCAGTTGGCCGGTGCCGCTGAACTTCATGGCAGAGGAGTTCTTCAGCGGGCCGGAAACGTGCACGTTCAGGCTTAGAGTGCCGCTGCCGCTCACGCCTTGGAGGGAGGTGGCGCCGTAGGCCTTGCCGATGCTGAGCAGGTCGCCGACTTGCGCGTTAGAAGTGCGCACGCTGGCGCTGATGTCGGGCGCGGGTCCGGTGTATCCCGTGAGGGTGAATTGTGTGCTCAACTTCGTGCCCGCGGTTGAGGCGGTGAAATCGTTGGAGCTGACCTGAGTGGGGGTCATGGCCAGGTCCACGGCCGGGACGGTGACCGCCTGGGGCAGGCCTTTGCCGCTGATGTTCAGGTTGCGCGCCGAAATGGCGCCATTCAGCGCCGGGTTTTTGGTGGTGCCCTGGGCATGCACGTCGGCATTCAGCCGGCCATTAATATTCATGCCGGGGGCGAACGCCACTCCCATGGCCGAGGCCAGGCGCGCCACCTCGCCCAGGGAAACGTCGGAAGCCTTGAGCTGCAGGTTGACCTGCGCCGGAGTGGGCTTCAGATTCATGCTGCCGGCAATGGCAAGCGGAGTCGAGCCCAGGCGCAGCGCACCCTTGCTGATGGTCAGCACATCGTTCTCCAGGTTGTCGCTGACGGCGTAGTCGGCGGCGATCGGGTATCCCAGGTTGATCCCGTGTATCACCGGATTCTGCAGCTTGAGTGTGCCGCTGGAGGCGATGTTGCCGGCCTGGTTCCTGATCTTCATGTCGCCGGAGAGGGTGGCGTCGGTGCCCGCCAGGGCCGGCGCATTGAGGAACTTCTGAGCCGCGGAAAGCGCCACCTGCTGCAGCTTGAGGGTGCCATCGAAGGGCGTTGCCGCCATATTGGATTGGTTGATGGGGCCGCCGGTTCCGTCCAGGCTTACGACCTGGCTTCCCGCGCCGGGGAGATGCACGGTTGCGGAAATGGAAAATGGCTTGCCGGGCGCGAAATTGCTCAGGCTCAAGTCAATGTTGTTGTACACGGCGCGCGGCTGGCGCTTCTGGTAATCGGTAAGCGCCATCTGACCATCGCTGATCCGCAGGTTCTTCAGCTCGAAAGCGCCCGCATTCGGCTGCGAACTGGGCTGGTTGGGAGGAGCGGGTTTCTGGGCCGGCGCAGGCCGCTGCGGAGCTCGAGGCTGGGTAGCGCCCCCGGGCTGGCCGATGGTGGAAAAGTTCCACACTCCCTGAGCATTGCGCACCAGCTCAATGTCGGGGTGCTGCAGGGTGAGGGAGTTCACCTCAATTTTCTTGCTGATGAGCGGGAGCAGCGCGATGGAAACATCGAGCTCCTGGGCCTGCGCAAAAGGACGTCCGGTGGAGAAATGCGGATCGTCGCTGATGGTGAGGTTGTCCACCCGCAGCCGAGGGGTAAGCAGCCGCAGGTGCAGGTCGCCGAACGTTACCTGGCGGCCCAGCTTCTGTTGGAGTTCGCTCTGAATTTGCGGCCGGTACTGGTTGATGTTGATGAACACCGGCGCGATCAGCAGGATACCGATAATAACGGCAATGATGATGCCGATGATGATGGCGGCTTTGCGCATCGCACACCTTCCTTCCACAAGGCCAGCTTCTCCGCCCTGATCCGCAGCTCTGGCTATGGGAAATGGTACTCTTCTGTTCGACGGCCGAAGCCTCCCTGCGGTTGCACCCCGGGAGAGCAGCGGTGCGGGACGAGCTTCGTTGACGCTGGGTTTTTGCGGCTGTTACACTGATTTTCAGCCCACCGGCAGAACGCCCCAGAAGGAACCCGTGCGAGCAGAAGTTCGGCATCAACTCAAACAGGATAGATTTGCGGTCGCGACCGCCGAGACCGTCTCCTGGGCGGTAGAACACCGCAAGGTGCTTACCACCCTGGGCGTCATTGGCGCCATCATTGTGGCCGGCGTGCTGGCCGGCTACTACTACCTGCAGCAGCAGAACCAGGCCGCCAGCCTGGCCATGGCCACGGCCTTCCGGACCTACGACGCGGCCATTGTGCCCGCAGGCACGCCCCCGCAACCGGGCATGACGTTGTTCAATTCCGCGCAGGAACGCGCCAAAGCCGCGCAGCCTCTATTTCAAGTGGTGGTGCAGAAATATCCGCACACCCACAATGCGGAGATCGCCCGTTATTTTATCGCTCTGACCGATCTGGATATGGGGAACTCCGCCGCGGCGGAAAAGCAGCTGCAGGAGCTTGCGAGCGCGCACAACGCGGATTTGGCTTCGCTGGCGAAATTCGCCCTGGCCAACCAGTACCGCAACACCGGCCGCGACGCCCAGGCCATCGAGCTTTACAAGCAGATCGCCGCCCACCCCACCACCTCTGTGAGCAAAGCGCAGGCCCAGTTGGCGCTGGCAGAAGCCTACAGCGCCAAGCAACCCGATGAAGCGCGCAAGCTCTACCAGCAGATCCAGAAGGACAATCCCACCAGCCCCGCGGCCGAAATGGCAGCCACACGTCTGGAAGCGCTGAAGTAGGGCCTTTGCTTCTTTGCGGTTGCCCAGCAACTGAGTACGGCGGTAACCTGCCGGTCATAGACCTTCGTTCGTTGTTCCCGCAGCCTGACCCTCCTACCATTTCACCTCAGACATTCCATTTTCTATTCAGGCGGATACGTATGACTTGGCGGCTGAGGAACAGTTTGGTTCTGGTTGTGCTGTTGGCGGCAGCGCTGGCCGGTTCGGCGGTGGCTGCGGTGAATGCCAACATGCCGGCCGGGGCCCGCATTACTGTCCGCGTCACTGACAAACTGAGCAGCGAGACGTCGCATGTGGGTGACCGCTTCCACGGGACCCTGGCCGCACCGGTGGCGGTGAACGGCAGAACCATGTTCCCCCAGGGCGCGGCGGTAACCGGGCAGGTAGTGCATGTGAAGAGTTCGGGACGGCTGAGCAGCCCGGGCGAACTTACCCTGGCGTTGCGTACCATCGGCGCCGGCGGGCGCACCTACACTGTTTCCGCCAATCCCTTCTTCATCAAGGGGGAATCGCACACCAAGTCGAACGTGACCAAGATTGGCGGCACCACCGCGCTGGGGGCCTTGCTGGGCGGAATTTTCGGCGGCGGCAAGGGGGCTGCCATCGGGGCGGCCAGCGGCGCCGCAGCAGGCACCGGAGTAGCCGCAGCCACCGGGAAGAAACCGGCAGTGGTGGAATCCGAGGCTGTCCTGGTTTGGACGGTAGGCGCGCCTGCGGCCGCAGTCGCGTCAGCGCCGCCGGCGCAACAGCCCCAGCGGCGTGACCAGGATGCCTACGCCGGTTATGGCAACCAGGGTCCCGAACCCGACCAGGGTGGTTACGTTGAGCAAGGCCCGGTGCGCCGTCACGACGATGATGAACAAGGCGATGATGACGACCGCGGCGACGACCACGATCGTAGAGGCTATATTTACCGCGCCGATGATGGCTACGGGCGCGGTCCTGATGGATTTTCCGGCCGCGAGCGGCAAGTGATCAGCGACTGCATGGCCGACAGCTACCGCGACCTGCCGCCCGGCCTAGCCAAGCGCGGAGGCAATCTCCCGCCCGGACTGGAGCGCCAGTTGCAGCGCAACGGCACCTTGCCCCCGGGTTTACAAAAACGAGTCCGGCTTTTGCCTGACCAGTGCAATGAGCGTTTGCCGCGTTTGCCCGGCGGCTGGGTGCGCGTGGTTTTAGGGGCGCGCGTGATGCTGCTCGATCCCGGCAACCGCATCGTGGATCTGTTCTGGATCGGCGGAGACTAACGCCTCCGCCAGTTACTAACCGTGTGATTTACTTTTAGACTCAAAGGAGAAGCATGCGTCCCCATCCCGGTATCCTTTTTGTTTGCGCGGCAGCAGTCCTGATCACGATTCTGGCACTCATAAGTTGCGGCAGCAGCAGCCCACAGACCGGCTTCGTGAATACATCCATCAGCGACCCGGCTCCCTGCGGCGTGCCCAATGGACCCTATAACCACCTTTATGTCACGGTCACGGATGTGATGATCCATGCCAGCGCGACGGCTGGTCCCAACGATCCCGGCTGGATTGATCTGACGCCGAACCTGAAAACGGACGGCGCCAAGCAGGTCGACTTGATGAATGAGCCGGCCAACGAGTGCTTCCTGGCGATGCTGGGCTCTAACAAGGAATTACAGGCAGGGAATTACCAGCAGATCCGCATCATGCTGGCTACGGGGAACGTGAAGCTGCAGGGCCCCAACAACTGCACCCTGCCCGGCACTCCGCTGAACTGCGTGCAGGTCGGCCTGAACCAGTATCCGCTGCAGCTCTCCAGCCAGGTGAACAACGGAATCAAGATTCCTTCCGGGCAAATTGCCGGAGGCCAGTTCACGGTGGCGGCCGGGCAAACCAAAGACCTGGATATTGATTTCAACAGCTGCGCCTCCATCATCGTGCAAGGCAATGGGCAATATCGGCTGAAGCCGGTGCTGACGGCGGGTGAAGTGGGCCTTAACTCGGCCATCAACGGCACGCTGGTGGACAGCGGCAGCAAGCTGCCCCTGACCGGCGGGACCGCGGTTGTGGCCCTGGAAAAGCGGGACGCCAACAACATGGACCATGTGGTGATGTCCACCACGGCGGATCCGACCAATGGCACGTTCGCGCTGTGCCCGGTGCAGAACGGCACGTATGATGTGGTGGCGGCGGCGGTAGATAGCCGGGGCAACTTCTATGCCGCCACCGTGATCACGGGAGTGCCGGCAAGCTCGGCGCTGGGCAACATCGAGTTATTCAAGAGCGGCGTGGCATCCGCATCCTTGACCGGAAATGTAGTCACCTCATCGGTCGCCGGTGACGTGGGCCTGGCGGCTTTGCAGCCCATCGGAGGCGGGGTGCAGGTGGTGACGCCCCTGGCCGAGCAGTCCCTGGCCACCGCCACGCTCTCAACCAGCCAGGCCAACTGCGGCCCGCTATGCGCAAGCTTCACGTTGGCAGTGCCGGCGGCGCTGCCGCAGGTGGCAGCGTTCACTACAGGAAACCCTATTACCGGGTATGCTGCGGCGCCCACACCCATCAGCTCGGTGAATTATGCGGTGGACGGGGAACCGGCCGCGCTCTCTGACGGCACTCCATCGTGTACTCCGGCGGATTTCGTCAGCAACTCGGTGATTGTAATCGGGGGCTCGTCGCAGAATGTGGGCACGCTGAATTTCAGCGCCTGCCAGTGAGCTGAATTCAACTGAAGGGCGGCAGCTTGCTACCCAGGCTGCCGCCTGTTTCATTTTTTGCGCGACTATTGGCCCAGTCCTGTTTTTCTGATCAGGGTGCAAATAAGGGCCAAGCCTGCCTACTGGCGCTACTGCCTTACCGCGCCCCGAACAGCTTGGCCCATTGCTCGGGCGGGGTGGGGGGATGCGAGGCAGGCTCCAGGTTGGCGAGGACGTGGTCGGGGGAACCCATGCCGATCAGGGAAGTGGTCAGGCCGGGCGCGGAACGCGAAAACTGGATGGCGTT
>DATGGJ010000095.1:0-7088 GCA_035308585.1 Terriglobales bacterium | reverse complement strand
AACTCATACGGATGTGGCCGCAACCGCACCGCGTCCACTTCCTTGGCGCGCTTGTACTCGATGTAAGTTTCCAGCAAGCCTTCGGTGAAGACGTCGCCCTTCAGCAGGAACTGGTGGTCTTTCTCCAGAGCGTCCAGCGCGTCTTCCAGCGAGCCCGGCATGGAGGGAACCTTGGCCAGCTCCTCCGTGCCCAGATCGTAGATGTCCTTGTCCAGGGGCTGGCCGGGGTCAATCTTGTTCTCCACCCCATCCAGGCCGGCCATCATCATGGCCGCGAAAGCCATGTAGGGGTTGCAGCTGGGATCGGGCGGGCGGAACTCCACGCGCTTGGCCTTGGGCGAGGCCGAGTACATGGGGATGCGGCAAGCCGCCGAGCGATTGCGCCGCGAGTAGGCCAAGTTCACCGGCGCTTCAAAGCCCGGCACCAGGCGCTTGTAGGAGTTGGTGGTGGGCGCGATCAGGGCGGAGAGCGCCGGCCCGTGCTTGATGAGCCCGCCGATGTACCACAGCGCCAGCTGCGAAAGCCCGGCGTATCCGTCGCCCGAGAACAGCGGCTTGCTGCCCTTCCACAGCGACTGGTGGGTGTGCATGCCGCTGCCGTTGTCCTGGAACAGCGGCTTGGGCATGAAGGTGACGGTCTTGCCGTACTGGTTGGCCACGTTCCGCACGATGTACTTGTAGAGCATCATGTTGTCGGCGGAGCGCACCAGCGAATCGAACTTCAGGTCAATTTCCGTCTGCCCGCCGGTGGCCACTTCGTGGTGGTGGCACTCCACGCTCAGGCCGGCGTTCTGCATGGTCAGCGCCATCTCGGTGCGCAGGTCCTGATAGTGGTCGGTGGGCGGCACCGGGAAGTAGCCTTCCTTGTAGCGCGGACGGTAGCCCAGGTTGTTCTCGGCGCGGCCGGAGTTCCAGCGGCCTTCCTCGGCGTCAATGAAGTAAAAGCCGTGCTGTTCGCGCTGGTCGAAGCGCACGTTGTCGAAAATGAAGAACTCGGCTTCAGCGCCGAAGTAAGCGGTGTCAGCCAGGCCGGTGGAGGCCAGGTACATTTCCGCCTTCTTGGCGATGTAGCGCGGGTCGCGGTCGTAGCGCTGCTTGGTCACCGGGTCCACCACGTCGCACACCATCACCAGCGTGGCCACCTCAGTAAACGGGTCCAGCATGTACCAGGCGGGATCGGGGATGAGCAGCATGTCGCTCTCGTGAATCGCCGCCCAGCCGCGGATGGACGAACCATCCATGCCGAAGCCCTCTTCGAAGGAGTCCTCGGAAAGCTGGTCAATGGGATAGGAAACGTGGTGCCACAAGCCGGGCAGGTCGGTAAAACGCAGGTCCAAAAGCTTGACCTCGTTCTTTTTTACAAACTCCATAACGGTCTTCGGATCAGCCATGCAAAAAGCTCCTTTGCGCCGCTTCGGGCGCGGATAGCCCTGTTCCGGCAAATACGGGATGAGCACGGTGGGCGAACAGCAAAATTGTCATGAAAGTGGGGCAGGCACCTGCTGCTACAATCCTCCCTGCAGCAGGATGGATTCAGCATACGTGGCGGCCATCCGAAGGAGGAAATTGATACTTTTTATGGCCGGGATAAAAGCGTTTTATTAGCCAGCAAATCCTGACCCTGCTATGACTTAAGCGGTGGAAATCTAAGCAAGCGATGAGCCGTTAGCAAGTAGCATTTGGCCAGTCACGGTCTCTTGAGAGTCAGACAAGCCCTTCAAGGAGTGCATGCTAAGCGCTTATAGCTAAGTGCTACTTTAACAGTCTCGGCGGCTGATGAAGCATAGCCGCCGCTCTCTGCCATTGACTTGGAGTTGACTGCCCACTGGCAACTGCTTTTTATGGACTTTGATCAGCTGGAAACGTTTTTGGAGGTCGCCCGCCACGCCAGCTTTTCGCGTGCGGCGGAGAAGCGTTTCCGCACTCAGCCGGCCATCTCCTCCCAGATCCGCGCCTTGGAAGACGAGGTTGGGGCCAAGCTTTTCGACCGTTCCGGCGGCAAGGTGGCGCTGACCGCCGCCGGCAAGGTGTTTCAGCGCTACGCGGAGGAGACCCTGCAGGCCCGCCGCGTAGTCATGACCACGGTGCAGGAGATGGAGCGCGTGCCCCGGGGCGAAATCGTGGTGGCCGCCAACGAGGGCACCTGCCTGCACATCCTGCCCGAAGTTTTCGCCGAATTTAAGAAGCAGTACTCGCGGGTGGGCGTGAGCGTGCAGCGCTCGGAGCACAACAAGATCCTGGAATCGGTGATTGATAACTCGGTGGACTTCGGAGTGGTGTCTCTGCCGGTGAACGACACGCGCCTGACCATCGTGCTCATTCACCGCGATGAACTGGTGCTGATTGCGCCGCCCGACCACCCGCTGGCCGTGCTGGAATCCGTGCCGGTGTCGGAAATTGCCAAATTCCCGCTGCTGTTACCCAAGCTGGGGCGCACCCGCGATGCCATCGAGAACATGTTCCACGAGCGCCGGCTGCGGCCGCAGGTCTCCATGGAACTCGACTCCAGCGAACTGCTGAAGCGTTTTGTGGCCGCCCAGGTGGGCCTGGGGTTTATCGCCCGCTCCAACGTGGCAGAGGACGTGCGCGCCGGCGTGCTGGCTGCCCTGCCCATCGCCGACGCGCAATTTCGCCGCGACCTCGCCCTGGTGTTCCGCAAAGACAAGGCGCTCAGCCGCGCCGCCCTCGCCTTCATTGACATCGCCGTCAAACTTAAGCGGCCCGCACCAGTGGTCAGCAACCAGTAGTCAGGAATCAGGGAAATGCCACTCCCGAAGAGCTGAGGGCTGGTTCACTGCGCCATTTCGTGCCGAACCGTGTCGCCACGGAACACAATGGCCTGCAGCATTCGGGCTCCATTGGCATCCGGTTCGTACCAGACCTGGGTGTTGTCGGCCTTCGCGCTCAGCGGCACCAGGTTGCACTTTACCCGGTATTCCTGTTTGCCCTGTTTGAATACCATGATGTGCTCGGCGCCTTCCATGACGTGTGTGACCCTGTATTCCCCTGCCGCCAGCACCTGCGTGCCCACCTTGGCCTGTTCCGAGAGCGTTATGGTCCTGGTGCCCTTGAAACCGGCTGGCTGTTGCGCCCACAACATGACACCCAGCCCTAACAACGTAAGTAATAGAAGTGCGGTTTTGCGCATAGTGTCTCCTTGATCGCCTGGTCGCATACTTCGAAAATGCCCGTCCACGGCGACATTTCAGTGTAGGGCCCTAGAGGGTCAGGCACGGTGATTCGCCTCACGATGGGTGGTGACCTCTACACGTTCCGGTTGTGCCCAATCTTTACATTGGAATGGTTCAGAAAGAGGAAAGCCCGCCTCAGGCCGCGAGGTGGGCCGAACCTGCTGGGATGAGCGGTAGTTAGTAGGTGGTAGTTTTTCAGTCGGTATTGTGGCCTGCCGAACTACCAGCTACTAACCACCAACTGCCGGGTTCTCCGGCCAATGACAACTGGCTCTTAGACTCCAATCACCCCCACCAGCTCCTTCACCGCCCCGGCGCTCTTCTCCAGCGCGGCTTTTTCTTCCGGCGTGAGCTTGATCTCAATGATCTGCTCGATGCCGCGCGTCCCCAGCTTGCAGGGGACACCCACGTACAGCCCGCGCAGGCCGTACTCGCCTTCCAGATAAGCGGCGCAGGGCAGGATCTTCTTCTTGTCTTTCAGGATCGCCTCCGCCATCTCGGTCACAGCGGCTGAGGGAGCGTAGTAGGCGCTGCCGGTCTTCAGGTACTTGACTATCTCCGCGCCGCCATCACGGGTGCGCTGTACCAGGCGCTCAATGGTCGCTTTATCCATCAACTCGGTGATGGGAATGCCGGCTACGGTGGAGTAGCGCGGCAGAGGCACCATGGTATCGCCGTGCCCGCCCAGCACGAACGCGGTCACGTTTTCCACGCTCACCTTCAGTTCCATGGCGATGAAGGCGCGAAAGCGCGCTGAATCCAGCACCCCCGCCATGCCGATCACCCGGTTGCGGGAAAAACCGCTCATCTTGTAGGCAGCCTGCGCCATGGCGTCCAGCGGGTTGGAGACGATGATCAGGATGCAGTTGGGCGAGTACTGCACTACCTGCCCAACCACATCTTTCATAATTTTGTGATTGATATTGAGCAGGTCATCTCGGCTCATCCCCGGCTTGCGCGGCACTCCGGCGGTGATGACCACGATGTCGGAGTTGGCGGTGTCTTTGTAATCCTGCGTGCCCAGCACGAATGAGTCCTTCTTCTCGATGGGCATGGCTTCCAGCAGATCCAGGCCCTTCCCCTGGGGAACGCCCTCGATGATGTCAATCAGAACGACATCGGCCAGCTCCTTGGCCGCCATCCAGTGCGCCGCCGTGGCGCCCACATTTCCCGAACCTACAATGCTTACTTTATTGCGCATGATTTTCCCTTTCCAAAAGCCTTCACCACGAAGTTCACGAATGTCACGAAGGAAACCGATTGGAAAATGGCCTTGTGTTTCTTCGTATCCTCTGTGGTTAAGAATCAATCAGCCGCGGTGGAGAGCCTGGCGTCCATGTTCTTAATGATGTAGTCGCCAAACTCGCTGGTCTTAACTTTCGTCGCCCCTTCCATCAGACGCTCGAAGTCGTAGGTCACTCTCTTCTGCTGGATGGTCGCCTCCAGCGCATTTTCGATCAGGCGCGCCGCCTCGCTCCAGCCCAGGAAGTCGAACATCATCACCCCGGAAAGAATCACCGAGCCGGGATTGATGACGTCCTTGTCCGCGTACTTGGGAGCGGTGCCATGCGTGGCCTCGAAGATGGCGTGCTCGTCGCCGATGTTGGCGCCCGGCGCTATGCCAAGACCGCCGACCTGCGCCGCGCAGGCATCGGAAATGTAGTCGCCATTAAGGTTGGGCGTGGCCAGCACCGCGTACTCGTCCGGCCGCGTCACCACCTGCTGGAAGATGGAATCGGCGATGCGGTCATTCACCATGAGCTTCTTCTTCCACGCGGCTTTGCCGTGGGTGGTGTAGATGGCGTCCAGCACCCGCTTGACCTCGGCATACACCTGCTTGCGGAAGTCCTCGGTGGCGAACTCCAGGCCGGGTTCCACCATGGCCGCGTTCTGCTCCACCGTCAGGGCGGGATTCTTGTCCTTGTTGTCTATGATCCAGCTCTCGCGTTCGGTAACGACGCGGTCGCGAAATTCCTCCCGAGCCACATCGTAGCCCCACTCCCGAAACGCGCCTTCGGTGAACTTCTGGATGTTGCCTTTGTGCACCAGGGTCACCGATTTGCGGTTGTTCTTGAGCGCGTGCTGGACCGCCATGCGCACCAGGCGCTTGGTGCCGGTCACCGAAATGGGTTTGATGCCCACGCCCGAGTCGGCACGGATTTTCTTGGGGCTGTTTTTCAGCATCTCGTTGTTGAGGAAATCGATCAGCTTTTTGGCGTCTGCGGTTCCCTGCTGCCATTCGATTCCGGCATACACGTCTTCCGTATTCTCCCGGAAGATGATCACGTTCATGCGCTCCGGGTGTTTCACGGGCGAAGGCACGCCCTGGTAGTACTTCACTGGGCGCACGCAGGCGTAAAGGTCGAGAATCTGCCGCAGGGCGACGTTCAGCGAGCGGATACCGCCGCCCACCGGTGTGGTCAGCGGCCCTTTGATGGCTACGCGCAGCGTACGGATAGCCTCCACCGAGTTGTCCGGCAGCCAGGTCTTGAATTTGGCGAACGCCTTCTCCCCGGCAAACACTTCGTACCAGGCCACGCGGCGCTTGCCGTTGTAGGCCTTCTGCACCGCCGCATCAAACACCCGCCGCGAAGCCTTCCAGATGTCGCGGCCGGTGCCGTCACCCTCGATAAAGGGAACAATCGGATTGTCGGGAATCTGAAACTTGCCGCCGCTGAAAGCAATGGGCGCGCCGTCTGTGGGCAGCGCCACCCCGTTATAGGAAGCCGCCATCTCGCAAATCCTCCAGGATTAAAGCAACCCCGCCATTATAAGGAAAGCGATGAACCGGAGAGAAATGATCGTGGTCACAAGGGGGTGTGACGCGGCTTGCCTCCGGCCTCGCCCGGGACAGCACCAACGTGATCACCGGCCGCACGTTTCTTGTTGCTAGAATAGCCCGATGTCTTTACCGGGCCGGATGGTTTTTTGCTGGTTCTTGGCGACAACACTGCTGGCCACCTTCGCAGCCGCGCAGCAGCTCACCCCGCCGGCCGTTGCCCTGCCTCAGGCGCCCGCGCCCGAGGTGGTTGCCGCCACCCGGGAAAAGCCCGCAGCCCACGCCTTCTGGGACCATAAGAACGCCTGGCTCTTCAGCGGTGTGGCGGTTTTCCGCGCCCTCGATTACACCTCAACCCGCAACATGCGCGACCGCGGCCGCCAGGAAATCCTGCTCAGCAACTGGGTGGTGGATAATCGCCCGCTCTTCATCGGCATCGAAGCCGCCGCCACCGGGCTTTCTATCGGCCTTTCCTACACCATGCACCGCACCGGCCATCATAAGATCGAGCGCCTGATCTCCATTGGCCACATCAGCGGCGCCGCCTTCGGCGACGCCCGCAATTACGCGCTCAAGTCCGGCCACCATTACCCCAGTACTCAGTAGTCGGGAGTCAGTAGTCAGGAGTCAGAAATTAGTATCTGACGGCCGGCAGCCAGCTCCTCCCGCAGTCAAGCTCGGAACCGACTACACTTTGTGGCGCCGGCGCCCCCGCCCGCGAATCGCCTAGCGAAGCAAGGCGTTACTCCTCGGGTCTTCAGGCATTTCGTCCGGACGCGGTCTTGTTGCTGCCCTCACTTCACCACCCGCTCGTAGATGCTCCGCACTTCCGCCATGGCGCGCGCCAGTTCCGACTCCAGCCCGCCGGCCAACTCCCGGCGCAGGAATCTGGTGGTCAGGCGTTCCGCGGCACAGCGGCCATGCTCTGTTGCGGGCAGGGATTTTCGCGCCTTGCCCACCACCAGCCGCACCGCGTGTTCCACGATCCGGAAAAGTTCCGCCGCCCTATCCAGCGTGGCCCCGTCCGTCTGCTGCAGGAATCCCTGTTGGCGCAGCCGGCACAGCCGCTCCCGCAGATTGCCGCAGGGACCGGTAAGCTGGTGCCGGATGGCCAGGTA
>DATGGJ010000094.1:0-9084 GCA_035308585.1 Terriglobales bacterium | reverse complement strand
TGTGTACGTCAAGGAAAAACCCACCATACGGGAAATAACCTACCCCGGTCTGAACTCCGTGTCGCAAAGCGACCTGCTCGACCGCTTCAAAGAGCGGAAGGTGGGCCTTTCCGTTGAGAGCCAGTTCGATCCCACCAAGGTGACCAAAGCCGCCGTCGTCATCAAGGAAATGCTGGCCGAGCACGGCCGCCAGTTCGCCACTGTGCGCACGGAAGTGCGCCCCATCCCCCCGGCCGCCGTCTCCGTCACCTTTGTCATCAAAGAAGGACCCAAGGTGAAGGTGGGCAACATCCGCTTTGAGGGCAATCACAAGCTCAAAAACCGCGAACTGCGCTACGCCATGAAAAATCTCCGGCCCATTGGCATTCCCCATTCCATTTTCCTGGAGAACATATTTTCCAAGACCTACGACTCCAGCAAGCTGAATGAGGATGCCGAGCGCGTACGTCAGGATTACCAGGAGAAGGGCTACTTCAAGGCTATCGTTGAGGAACCCCAGACCAAGCTGCGCGACACCCATTCCCACATCCATATTCCCCTCATCCAGAAGGGCCAGGGCAAGGTGGTGGACATCACCATGCCCATTGTTGAAGGCGAGCGCTACCACCTCGGCTCCATCACTTTTAAGCACAACAAGGCGGTGCGCAATGCGGCAGCGTTGCGCAATCTGTTCCCCATGAAGGATGGCGACATCTTCAACACCGATAACGTGCGCAAGGGCCTTGATAACCTGCGCAAGGCGTACGGCGAGCTCGGCTACATCAATTTCACCTCTGTCCCCGATACCCAGATTAACGAGGACAAGAAACTCATCAATCTGGTGATTGACGTGGACGAAGGTAAGCCCTTTTATGTCCGGCGCATAGAGTTCCAGGGCAATACCACCACCCGCGACAAAGTCATCCGCCGCGAGCTGGCCATCGAGGAAGGCCAGGTTTACAACACGCGCCTCTGGGAGCTCAGCTTGCTCCGCCTCAACCAGCTCGATTATTTCGAGCCCCTGAAGCCGGAAGAGGCCACCGAACGCAAACTGGACGAGCAGGCAGGCACGGTAGACTTGACGCTGAAGGTAAGAGAAAAAGGCAAGAACAGCATTCAGCTGACCGGCGGGGTCAGCGGACTGGAAGGCTCGTTCGTCGGTCTAAGCTATACCACCAATAACTTCCTCGGCCTGGGCGAAACCCTGCAGTTGCAGGCCAGCATCGGCAACCTGATGCGCAGCCTGATGTTCGGCTTCACCCAGCCCTACATGTTCGATCGCCCGCTGCAGGTGGGCTTCAGTGTTTTCAATAACAAGATTAATTACGATCAGGCCAAGCAGGAAGAGCTGCTAACCGGACAGCAACTCAATTTGCCACAAAGTTTTCTGGCCAACCTGCAGAATTTCACCCAGAACGATACCGGGTTCACAGTATCCGCCAGTTACCCCCTGCACCGCTCCTTCAAGCGGGTGGGCATTACTTATTCCTGGGATATCGCCACCATCCAGACTTTCAGCGATGCCTCCACCGCGCTGTTTGAGAACCTCGCGTACAGCGGATTTTCCGGGCCCAACCAACTCAAGGGCATCGTCACCAGCAAGATCCTGCCCAACTTCTCCATTAATACCATCGACAATCCAACCCGCCCCCACGGTGGCCACTCGATTTATCTCGCGGCTGCCATTTCCGGACTGGGCGGCACCATCAATTCCATCCAGCCCATCGTCAATTACAAGCAATTTATTCCCGTCAATCACCGGCGCAATGTGATTGGATTTAACCTTCAGGGCGCTTTCCTGAGCGGCTTTGGCGGGCTGGTGGCGCCGCCTTTTCAGCGCTTCTACATGGGCGGCGAACAGGACCTGCGCGGCTTCGATATTCGCTCCATCTCCCCCATCACCTTCCTGCCGACCACGGTCAACATTCCGGTGGTCAATCCCGACGGCTCCCCGGTTCCCCGCAACCCGGCCAACCCGCGCTACGGAAACATGACTGTGCGTGTGCCGGTGAATCAAATCGTGTTTCCCGGTGGAGACACCAGTCTCGTCAGCAACGTTGAGTATCGCATCCCCATCGTCGGCCCGGTGGTGCTGGCGCCCTTCGCCGACCTGGGATTTGACGGCATTGCCAGGCCTTCGCAGCTGAAACTGGCTGCGCCGGAGCTGGCATTGTTGAACGGCAGTGTCTTTGGCTGCCCCAAGCTCAACGCCGCTTTCCAGTGCACCGGCGGCCAGAGTTTCCACTACTCTCAGGAACTCAAGGTACTGGGCGGAACCAACTTCATACCCCGCCTGTCCACCGGCCTTGAATTGCAGGTGATGATGCCCATCATCAATGCTCCTTTCCGCATTTACTGGGCCTACAATGCGATGCGCCTGAATGAATTTGCCAATACCCCCAACCCCATCACCCGCAGCATGTTCCCCGCGGGCGGGGCGGGCGATTACACTTACCAGCAGGCTATTTCCGGGGCAAACTTCCTCGGCTTTTCTCCCGGCTATCTGTTGCGCGAGCCGCGCAAAACCTTCCGCTTTACCGTTGCCACCACCTTCTAGACAACCGGGTTCCGGGTTTGACGCTGGACAGCAGTGACCATATAATGAGTCCCACTAAGGCCGGGAAAACCTTTTGATTGCCGAGGTCAAACACCGGACATTTCGGCGTGAGCAGACGGGATGAAATCCCTCTCCATTGACAATCTGCCTTTTCGACTCATTCCCGGAAATGATTTTCAAGGAGTTCAAACTTTCCAATGAACAGCAAGTTCGCACCTTTCACGTTAGCGGTGGTTGTTCTGTCGGTAATGGCGCTGGGACAGAGCAGCAGCGCTGCTCCCAAGCCGGCGGCCGACGCCCCCTCCATCCCTGCGAGCGCTACTTCGGCGCTGGGAAAAATCGGGATCATCAACATGCAGCAGGCGATTCTCGCCAGCAATGAGGGCCAGCGTGATTTCCAGGCCCTGTCCAAGAAATTTGAGCCCAAGCAGGCTGAGCTCAAGGGCATGAACGATGAGGTGGACGGCCTCAAGAAGCAGCTCAACACTCAGGGCGATAAGCTTAACGATATGGCCCGCGCCAACCTGGTCCGGACCATCGAGAGCAAGCAGAAGGAGTTGCAGCGCAACCTGGAGGACGCCCAGTCCGACTTCCAATCGCAGCAGAACGACATTCTGCAACAGGTTGGCCAGAAGATGATGAAAGTTCTTGACAGTTACGCCAAGAACAATGGCTACGCCCTGGTTCTCGACGTTTCCAACCAGAACAGCCCGGTGCTCTGGGCGGGCGCTTCCACCGACCTGACCAAGGCCATTGTGGACCAGTACAATACGGTTTCCGGCGTGTCTGCTCCGCCGCCCACCCCGGCGGCCAAGGGCGGCCTGCCTTCCGCCCCCCGTCCGGCCGGCAGCAGAGCGCCCGCCAAGCCGCAGCGCTAAACTTCGTTTTTTCCTGGAGGCCGCGTTTACCCGCGGCCTTTTTCTTTTGCCCGGCGGCAACGCCCTTGCGCCCGAGCCCCGGCGCGCCTAAAGTAGTTTCGATCCGTTTCGAACAATTTATTTTGGCGGGCAAAAGAAATGAAACGAAACTACCTGTGCGTTCTCCTTCTCGTCCTGCTGGTCCTTCCGGCTGCGGCCGCACAATCTCCTGATATCACCGAACTGGCCAGCGGCTGGCGCATGAGTTCCGCCCAGAACGTCTCCGGAGCTGACGCCCAGGTCTCGCAGTCCGGCTTCGATGCCTCGCGCTGGTATGCCGTCCGCCACATGCCCGCCACCGTTCTGCAGGTGCTGGAAGACGACGGTGTATACAAGGACCTCTATTACGGCATGAACCTTGTCAAGCCCGGCGATTTATGGAAGCAGGACTGGTGGTATCGCACCACCTTCACCGCGCCCGCCGGACGGCAGGTTTACACCCTGATCTTCAAGGGCATCAACTACCGCGCTGACGTCTGGCTCAACGGGCAGAAGATCGCCAACAACTCGCAGGTGGTGGGCATGTACAACCGCTTCGAGTTCGATGTCAGCAAGGAAATTCGCCCCGGCGGCGAGAATGTGCTGGCGGTCAAAGTCACCCCGGAAAGGGGATTGCTGAACGAGGAAGGCGAGATTGTCGGCGACCATCACGTGGAACTGGCTGACAGCTGGCTCGACTGGATCAATTGGAAGTACATCGGTTACCACGACCCCGCGCATAACATCAATATTCCTTACGTTCCCGACCGCAATGCCGGCGTTTGGAAACGCGTGTTCCTCAGTGCAACCGGTGCGGTCACCATCCGCCATCCGTACGTGAAAACGGTTCTGCCGCTGCCCGCCACCGCTCCTGCCGCGCTCACCGTCTTTTGCGACCTTACCAACCATTCCGATAAGCCTGTTTCTGGGGTTCTGCGCGGGGAAATTACCCGTCCCGGCAAGCAGACCATCACCTTCGAAAAACCCGTTTCGCTGGTTCGCACTGGAACCGCCGAGGTCTCCTTCACTCCGCAGGAAGTAGCGCAACTCTCGCTTCCCGATCCCGACCTGTGGTGGCCCTACCGTTGGGACAAGCCCAACCTATATCACCTGAAGCTGGATTTCGTCCTCGACGGCAGCACTTCCGACGAGCAGGCGGTTGATTTCGGCATTCGCCAGATCACCCAGCGCCGCGACCACGACAACAGCTTTCCCAACATCGGCACTGGGGGCGGCAATTTCTACATGCAGATCAACGGGCGTGACTACCTCATTCGGGGCGGCGCCTACTCCCCCGACCTGCTGTTCAAGAACGACCCCGCGCGCGACGCCGCCATGATGCTGTACATCAAGGACCTTGGCCTCAACCTGGTGCGCTGGGAACTGAAGATCGCCGATGACAGCATGATCGAGCGCGCCGACCGCGAAGGCGTTCCCGTCATGCTGGGCTGGATGTGCTGCATGCAGTGGGAACACTGGAACCGGTGGACCGCAGAGGACCAGTGGGTGGCGCGTGCCAGCCTTCGCGCCCGCCTGTATGAACTGCGCTCCCACCCCTCAGTGGTGATGTGGGCCAACGGCAGCGATGGCCTGCCCCCCGACCCGGTACTCAACGATTATCACCAGATCGAAAAGGAACTGCACTGGCAGGATGCCATCGTTGATACCGTGGCCGACCGCAACCGTTTCTGGAGCGGCATCCACATGGAGGGCCCCTACGTGTGGCGGCCGCCTTATTACTGGTTCAGCGATAAGTACGGCCCCGCCCGAGGCTCCTCCGCTGAAGAAGGCGACAATGAAACCATCCCCCCGCTGGAGAGCCTGAAGAAATTTATTCCTCCGGACAAGCTCTGGCCGCCCAACGAGTACTGGTTTTTTCATGCCGGCGGCAATGAAGAGGGCAACAACACCCTGGCCAACATCCGCCGCGCCCTCGACCACCGCTACGGGCCGTCCGACAATGTGGAGGATCTGGAGAAGAAAGCGCAGGCCGCCTATTACGAGGATGTACGCGCCCAATACGAGACCTACGCCACCCACTGGTCGAACCGCAAGATGCTGATGCACTGGATGATGGCCAATCCCTGGCCCTCCTTTTTCGGCCACCTGTTCGATTACTACTTCAAGCAGGGCGGAGGCTATTTCGGCGCCAAGAAGGGATTGCAGCCGGTCAGCATTGTTTGGGACTACTACGCTTCCGGCGACCGCTCCTCTGCTCACGTCTACGCCGTCAATCAGACCGGTCAGCCGATGCAGAACGTGAAGGCAACCGTCGCCTTCTACAACATTGATGGAACGCGGAAAGTGGTGAAGGAAGCGGCGAATATCAACGTGCCGGCCTACTCCTCGCAGACGGCGCTGGAGATCCCGCGCGTCCCCGGACTGAGCTCAACCTATTTTGTGCGCTGCGATCTGACCGCGGCCGACGGAGCGACGCTGGCCGAGAACGTCTATTGGGAGTCCACCACCGACGACGACCTGGGCCCAGCGAGCAACGACAAACAATTCACCACCGAGCTGGTGAAGTGGGCCGACCTGACAGCGCTCAATCACATGCCATCTACGCCGCTAGAAGTGGCGGTGGCTTCCAGCGGCACTGACCGACGCACGGCCAGAATCACGCTCACCAACAAGTCCCGCCGCATCGCATTCTTTATCCGCGCGGAAGTGACCAAGGGCCTGGACGGGAACGAGATCCTGCCCATTACTTACGACGACAACTACATCACCCTGTTTCCGCACCAGTCGCGCACGATTGAAGCCCATTTTCAGGCGTCGGAACTGGGCGCGGCGCCGGCGTTGCGCGTGGAAGGTTATGACGTGCCCAAGAAGTTGCTGACCATCCCCTGAGCACAGCCTGCAGTTCCGCTCCCTGCAGGCTATTGCCCAGGCAAACTGAGGTCAGTTGACCATGCCATTGCCGCTGGCGGGGCTCCAACCGCGGGCTTCGACGACCTTCAAGACCTCACGGCGAACGCGCCGGCCTGGCGGTATGGCCGCCCGCTGCAGCCGTCTCAGCTCGCGGCTCAGCGTCTGCACCACGCGGAAACACAGGTCGCTGCGCCGCCGCAGTAGCGTGGGAATGTCCTGGTTGCGGATGAAGGCCACCTGCGAATCTTCCAGCAGCTCCGCCGTAAAGTTGTAGGGCCGGTTACGCATGCTTTCCGGGAGTCCCAGCAGGTAGCCCGGGCCGACAGTGCGAAAGGCCAACTTTTCTCCCGTACGCGAATACATAGTCAGCCGGGCTTTGCCCCGGCAGAGGAGAAAAATGCCTCCGCTTTCGCCTTCGCAGAGCAGGATGGACCCCGCTTCCCGCTCGATGGGATAGGCTATTCCCTCCAGCCCTTCCAGCAGCGCGTTGGGTTGCACATGGTTCGATTTCGCCTCGGGTGCTTCATTATGCTTCATAGGATTCATATCCAACTCCGTGAATTGGTTTGCATTAGTGCAAAGGGTCAATGGATTGGCGATACGGCCGCCGCACACTGCTGCAGGGAAGGCGGGAAATCAGATCAGGAAAGTACAGAGGAATTCGGGATTGGGTGCGGAAACAGCCCTATCAGCGCCAAGTGACGCAAAAATGAATGCAGGAATGGGAACTGCCCGGTGGATGATTCCTGCCGGGGCGGCTGCGCTGCCGGTGGTATCGCTTCCATTCTCCTGCTCGACCACGGGATTGAGCGGCTCGTTCGGATTCCGCGGGCTACGCCGCTGCGTGCCCCGAGGAACTGGACGCTGGTGACCTACCCGCATGAGCCATCCGGACAGGCTGAACTGCTGCCCACAGGATCCCGGGCGTCGCGATAATCGCGCCGCCGCCGGTACGCATAAAATCAGCAACAGAATGCCGAGGCCGACTTTGCCCACACCTGACATGCGCTTGCCCTTTTGTAAAGAAAGTCATGGTTGTAGGTCAGTGATGTACATCACCCGGCGATGTTTAAGGTCAGCGCGCCGCTCCCGCCTGCGCCGAAACCTGAGCTCTATCGGATTTTTCCTCGCAATACCGTGACCGATGCCTTGGGCAGGACAAACCCTGTCGCCCCACCCGTCATGGTGGACACCACGGGCGGGCCGTCGGGTTGGGGATAACTGTTGGGCCCATCGGAGTGCCAGACGTACTGTTCGCTGCCGAAGGTTACCATTCTGACCGGCCCAGTGAACCTTTTCTCGCTGCCGTCCTGTATTTGGAACGAAGGCCTTACCTTGTGCGGGTTGGATTGATCGCGATTCACCAGCAGCAGCGACCATTCTCCATCCGGGCGAAGCGCAGCGTAGGCCGTGACCAGCACATGTCCGGCGGCATCCTTCAGCTCACACCCGGCTGGAAAAAGATGGTGCATTCCCGCGCCGTGCTTTACCCATTCCAGGTTGATCAGCCGTCCGGCAAAGTACTGGGCAGTATGGGCGCGAATTTTCAAGTCTTGGCCGGCAACGAAGTTCCCATACGTTGTCCATCCATGGCATCCGGCCCGCAGGGGCTCGGGCTGGATGGGTGAATGGTAATAAGCCGCGCCTCCGGCGGTTAAGAAGGCGCCCACGCTGTCCGCCAGCCACAGCGCCGAAAAAATTTCGGTGAATGGCTGCGTCAGCTCCCAGGAAACGTTGCTCTCCGTGTTTATCAGCGGAACGTTTTCCGGCAGGCCGTCCTCCCGCCAAACCTCAAGGATGTGGCTAACCAGTTGCGGCTCGCGGTACAGGTCCGACCAGGTAATTTCGCAAGGCGGAAACGGGTAGTGCTCGAACGACATGAACGCCAGGTCGCCAATTCGCCCGTGATCCTTCAAATAATCGAGAAAGCGCCCCAGCCACGACGTTCGCCCCCGGGCGTCCGGCCACACTTTGATATCTTCGTTCACTCCCTGGAACACCGGCCCGCCCAGCTTCAGGCCGGCATCTACACCGTGAATGGCCGTCGCCCACTGCAGGTAGAGCGCTCCATAGTCCTCCGGCAGCATGTACTGACCATCCGGCTCCTCGCCCATCTCGATGTAGGAGACGGGGTAACCGCGCTTCTTAAGGTAAGAGATTTGCGCCGCTGCATCTTCCGGCGTGCCATAGAGCATGGCTACGGGGATCATGGCCGGCAGACGGTTGGTGATGCCGCAGGTAAAGAAGAGGTCGAAGCCGGTCTGGTCGCCGGCATGCTCATCCAGGTCGGCAGCCGAGTGCCAGGGGTCAATGGAAGAGCAGTAGGTCGCCGTCTGGCCCTGGTCCGGCCGGTGCTGAATCAGGTCCACAAATTTCCCGGTCTCATCGAAGTTGCCGGCGTACACCTGGGCGATAGCGTAGCCCGCACAGTCGCGCGGGTCTGAGCCATGCCGGCCACAGGTGTTGGATGCCTCGGTCATCCAGATGCGCAGAAATCTGGTCGTCACCGGCGATGGCGCGAGCTGCAAAGTGACCGTGCCTCCTTGGCCGTTGCTGATCGTCCCCTGGGGGAAAGCCGCCCAACTCCCTTGGGTGGGCTTATCCATGGCGTGTTCGCCGGTCCAGTACTGTACTTCGTAGCGGCGCGCGTAGGGCTCGGCCCAGTCAATCCGCAGCACGCTGATGCGCTCCACAGCTCCCAGGTCAATTACCACCCATTGCGGGTGGAGGTCGTCATCTTCCCCGGTGAATCGGCGAGTGAGATAGGGATTGCTCTTCCAG
>DATGGJ010000093.1:0-4457 GCA_035308585.1 Terriglobales bacterium | reverse complement strand
TCAAAGGTGCGCCCAGGCGCAGCCAGTTGCACCACAAGCGGATTCTGGAAGCTGTCGAAGGACAGCAGCCGGAAGCCGCGCGCGAGGCCATGCGCGCCCACCTGCAGGAAGTCCGTAAATATTCTTCGCATTAGCCTGCCGGAGGCAGAAGTCTCCATGCATAAATGTGCTGAAACTATGCCGCGGTGCGGATGTCTTCGAGGCGCAGCCATGTGGATGCTGGTGGTCGCGCTTGCGCTGTGGGCCGGGACTACGGCGTGGGCGGTGCCGTCTGAGACTGGGAAAACAGATGAGCAGGCGGTGTGGCAGGCCGACCATGCGTTTGTCCGAGCCATGGGCAGGTGGGACAAGGCAGCCCTTCGAGGTTTGATGGCCAGCGGGTTCGGCTGGACTGAGGCGACTGGCCGCACCTTGGACAAGCAACAGTTCCTGGATGGGACTGCTCAGGGCGCGCCGGCCGAAACTGAGACAAGGCTGCACGATTACACCGCCGTGATGTTTATAACCGGAGCCCAGAAGACGCCTGGCGCGCACCTCCGCTTTGTCCGGGTCTGGGTGAAGGGAGCGGGCGGGTGGCGCATCCTGCTGGGCCAGCAAACCAAGATCGAGGGCGGCGCGAAGCAGGAACAGGCCGCGGTCGCGGCGGGGACGCCCTGCGAAAACCCATGCAAGGCCGTGCCCTACCAGGGCTCTGCCGAGCAAAAGGAGGTGGTGGAATCGTGGCAGGGGCTGGAGACAGCGGTCAACCAGCGGAACGCGGACGAGTGGGCCCGGCACGTGGGCGACGAGTTCGTATTCAACATCAAGGAGAATGGCAATCCGCTGACCAAGGCTGACCGCGTGGCCACCATCCGCAAGCAGGCGCAGGGCAGCAGGGTGACGGATATCGGGGCGGTGGTGCCCAATTCCATGGATGTGCGGGTGTTTGGCAATACGGCGGTCATGCGGGACACACAGCAACCCACCACCCGTGCCAGACCCTATCGCGCCATGCGCATCTGGGTGAAGCGCGACAGGCGCTGGCAGCTGGTTTACAGCCAGCAGACGACGATCGAGAAATAAATCGAGCCGCTACGGTGTTTTCATGTAGCGGTCGAAATAGGCGATGGCATCTTTCACGGCTTGCGTCTGGATGGGATCGGGCGCATAGACTCCCTCTGCATTGCGCTTCACAAAAATAAACCCGTGCTCGTTGTGGTCATAGGACTTCCACTGCACGTCCTTGCCCGCCTCGCGCAGCAGTTCGTAGTTGAGCCGGAAAATGTCCTGGTGGTGATCCCGGTCGCGGCCCTGAATGAATATAGGCGTGGTGATGGCGTTGATGCGCTTCATGGCCACCGCCATATCAAGCTGGGTGCGCGCTTCAGCCGTCGCCTTGCGCTGCATTTCTTGGCTGTTTACCGGCAGTGTTTCCGGGCCCCGCGGCGTGCCCGGCGCGGGCGGCCGCTTGGCCAGGTAGTCCATGGAAGCAGGCTCGCTGGCGATGCCCGCGTGCAAGCCGTGATACTCGCTGGCAATTTTCATCAGCATTTCGCCGCCATGGCTCAGGCCCAGGTAGCCGACGCGGTTCGCGTCCACATAGGGAAGCGTCTTCACAAACTTAATAATGGAAATGGCATCTTCGTACTCCAGCGGCCCGCGGCTGAAGATCTGCCGCCCTTCCTGCTTGCCTTCGACCAGCGGTTTGCCGTAGGTATCCTCTACTTCGGCGCGGTAGCGCATCCAGGCCACCGCGTAGCCCGCCTTCAGGAATTGCTCCAATGTCCAACTGCCGATCTGGGTCCATTCGCGAATCCAACGCACCCCCATGCCGCCGTTCATGTGGGCGAACAGTACGATGGGGAAGGGCCCCTTCCCCGGCGGCTTCCGCAGACCTATGGGAGCATAAAGACCATCCACGGCCTCGACGTAAATGATGTGCAGGGGGAAATCTGAGCCTTCAACCGGTTCCACGATCTCGGTGAACGGGCTCTTCACCGGGTTGGTGAAGAAAATGTGGTCGGGATCAATGCTGGCGTTCTTGCCCTGCTGGGCGAATGCGGTTCCAGCGAGAAGCGCCGTAGCCGCGAGAAGCACAAACACTCGCACGAAACCTCCTGGGGCGTGGCTAACTTTTCTTGCTCACCACCGCCTCGATGCTGGTGCCGAAATCCTTGAACATGACCACGGCTGCGTTGCGGCCGGGGGCGCCACTCACCGAGCCGCCCGGATAGGTGCACGCTCCGGTCTGATATAGCCCAGGGATGGGCATGCGGTGCTGCGCCCAGCCCGGCATGGGACGCATGGGACCGGTCTGGGCGGCATTCTGCGCCCCAGCGTGCGCGCTGCCGTGCCAGAAGTGCGGATTCATGCGCTCAAAATCAATGGGGCTCTCGATGAATTCAGCCAGAAACTTGTCGGGAGTGAGGCTGGGGCAGAACCGCCGCAACTGCTTGAGGTTGGCCTCCGCCACCTGCTTCTTGATTTCATCCCAGTGTTGCGCGCCCTGCTTAATGTCATAGGGATACCAGGTGACCAGCTTGAGGGTGTGCATGCCGGCCGGCGCGCGGCTGGGGTCGGCCACGGTGCAGCAAATGCAGTGCATGGGCGGGTCTTCGGTGTTGATGTTGCCGCAAACGTCGTCCAGGGCCACGCGCAAGGCCCGCTCCGGAGAAACCAACAGGCCGGTTTCAGCGGGGGAGATGGTGCCGCCGCCATCCAGGGGGAACACCGGCGCCGCGCTGGTGGCGTAATGGCTGACGAACATAGCCTCCTCTGCCTGCCAGGTGTCCACACCATCGAGAAAATCCTGCGGCCAGAGTTCGTGCGGCGCCATGTCCACCAGATGTTTGATATGTAAGGTGGATACCACCGCCTTGCTGGCGCGGTAAGAGGTGCCGTCGCCGCACTCCACGCCCACGCAGCGGCCGTTCTCGACGATGAAGCGTTCCACCCATTTGTTGGTTAGGATGACTCCGTTATGAGCCTCAATGTAGCGGCCCAGAGCCTCGGCGAGTTTTCCTGACCCGCCCTTGGGCATGGGACGTCCGGAGTGCTGCTGCCCGAATGGCGAGTAAGCCACCCGTCCGGTGACGGGAGCGTCGGGCGCTTCCGATGTGATATGCGCCAGGAAGACCATGAAGGCAAGGGAATGCTCGTCTTCGAAATTGGCGCGAATGATTTCCCAGGCTGACATGGCCAGGCGGCGCTGCCACAGCTTGCCGCGTGGGTGCGCCGCCAGTCGCTCGGGAAGGGAAGGGCCGAAGCCAATGGGGGTAAAGGTGGAGTCGCGGAATATGGGCGCCACCGAGTTAAATTCCTCATACATGCGGCGGTAAGCGGCGGCGTCCTTTTTGGAGAACTTGGCGAATTCGGCGATGGTGCGCTCCACGTCGCGCCACTGCGTGAGGTGGCTGCCATCGAGAAATGCCATGTGGAAGATGGGATCGGGGTCAATGTATTCCAGCCCGTAGTCGCGCAGGGGAATTTCGTTGTTGCGCAGCATGGGATTGGACTGGATGAAGTATTGCGCGGTGGAGCAGACATCGTCCTGGAAGCCGCGCAGGGTCAGTTCCGCCGTCTTGACGCCGCCGCCGATAGTGGGCCGGCCTTCGAGCACCACACAGCGGTACCCAGCCTTCGCCAGGTAAGCGGCGGTGACCAGGCTGTTGTGTCCGGCGCCGGCTACAACAATGTCGAAGCTTTCAGCGCGCGGGCCCTGCTGGCTCATAGCCGCCAGCGGTTTGAGGACCAGGGGCGCGACCGCCGCTCCTTTGAGAAAACCGCGCCGGGTGATGTCGCTCATGAAGTTGCTCCTATCGGTCGCTGGTCTTGTCCGCCGCAGCGGGTTGCGCGGCGGCGGCTTGTCCCACCTGGTGCTGCAGTGAAGGGGTGGAGTGGCAGGTGCCGCACACCGTCTTGGCGTGATTCTTCTCATGGCAGGAAATGCAGACAGCCATGGTGGTCACGCTGGTTTTTTCAAACATGGCCGGCATTTCCTGCACCGGCCCATGGCAGTTCTGGCATTTCAAGCCCGCCGCTAGATGAAAGCGGTGGCCCCATTTCACCCCCGGCATCACCCGGTACACCCGGACCCAGGGGATGGCCTGATGAGCGCGGTCATATTCCGCCAGCTTCTTGATGGCCGGCGAATCGGTGGCAACCGACTGGTGACAGGTCATGCAGGTCGCGGTTGCGGGGTACGTCATCATCTGGCCGGGATCAGGGTTGGTGTGGCAGAACTGGCAGCCAATCTTCAGGGCCAGATGTGTCTTGTGGCTATATGGCAGCGGCTGGGTGGGCGCGGCCGGGTGTAAGGGATTGTCGGGCACCAGTTGCGGCGGATAGGCCGGCGCGCTCTGCGCCAGCAGGTTCATGGCGCTGACCAGCATGACCGCCAGCACAGCGACAAGCAGCGCGAGAATGGGCTTGGGTCGCACAACCGCACCTCCGGTTCACTTATGTTTTCCTGCTGACCA
>DATGGJ010000092.1:0-3422 GCA_035308585.1 Terriglobales bacterium | reverse complement strand
CCTGCGCCGCCGCGCTCAGACTCGAAATCCAGAGCCCCACCGCCAGCGTAAGAAGCAACGTGAAAGACCGTTTCATTTTCCCTCCCCCTTAGACTGCATTGGGAACTGCTGTTCCTACAAACCCCGCGCCAGACGCGGAGTTGCAGGGGGCCAGGGAGGGGTTCAAGGATTACCAAAGTAATAGTTCTAGAACGGCGGGCAATGAAGCTGGGAAGGAAACGTAACAGGTTGCGTATCTACCCATACGCCATTGATTAGCGCAATGAATGTGCAGGAATGGAGAGAATGCTCCCAACTCTGCGTTTTAATCCGGACACTGGCTGAGGTAATCGTATTGTTAGACCCGCATCCCTTGTGCTCACTGCATCGCGGCTTGCTTGACCGCGCCCGCTGCCTGCTTCAATTCGGGGCGGTCGGCGCCGGGCCCGCAGCTCTGCACCAGGGTGGCGTAATATTCGCGCGCTTCGGCGGCGTTGCCGGCGAGTTCGGCGGAGCGGGCTGCGCCGTACAAGGAATCAAAGCGCCGCGGCGAATCGCGCAGCGCCATTTTGTAGGCGGCCAGGGCTTCCGTCGGCCGCTTCAGCTCCAGCAGCATGTCAGCTTGCATCTCGCGCGCGGGAAGCCGGTTGTACGTGACCCCCTCATCTTCTTCGCGCTTCACCGCCTTCTCCAGGCCCTGCAGGGCGGCGTCAGTTTTCCCTTCGGCGAAGGCCAGCCAGGCTTCGGCTTCAACCTGGTCAATGGCCTCGCCGGGATATCCGTTGTTGCCCATTTCCTTGTTGTGCGCCTCACGCCCGGCGATGATTTCTTTCAGCTTATTCAAATCCTGGCGGGCGCCGGCCACGTCGCCGCTGCGCGCCGCGCCGATGGCCCGGGCAAAGTAAGTATCATCCTGCCAGCGGAGTTTGACCTTGGGAATGGGCAGCGCGGCAGCTTCCTTCCAGCGGTGGGATTCCAGCGCATTGCGGGCTGCGAACCGAGCCTGCGTGTCGGTGATTTCCTCGGCGCCCGCACCGGGGACGCTCTGGAGTTCGCCGATCAGCGCCTGCGCCTTGGCATTCTGCCCGCTCTGCAGGTAGGCATAGTCAAGGAAGTCCATGGCGTGGAACTGGTAGCCGGCGTCGGCCAGGTGCGCCCGCGTCGCCTGGGCCGCCGCGGCCGCCGCGGCCAGGTTGGAATTGATGCAATCCTGCCACAGCCCCAGGCGGATGAAGATGTGCGAAGGCATGTGCAGAGCGTGCGAGGAGGCAGGCGCAATTTTGGCGTAGGCTCGCGCCGCTTCCAATCCCTCGGAGGCCAGCGCGGGCGTGTCGGTGGCGTGGATCAGATAATGCGCCAGGCCGGGATTCTCCGGGTACTTGTGGAACAACGGCTGCAGCAGAGCGATGGCCTGCTTGCGATTGGCCATTTCGTTATCGCCATCTTCGGCCAGCGCCACCAGGGAGAGGGCGTAAAAGGCCGCACCCTCGTCGTCATTGGGGAATTTCTGGTGCAGCTGCGCCATCGCCTGGGAATAAGCGCGCTGCCGGTCTCGATGGCTCAACTTGGAATTGTCCTGGTAAAAAGCCGCGGCAGCGGCAATGTAGGCGCGTTCGCGGTCGGTCTGGGCGCCAATCTTCTGCGCCTGTTGCACATCCTGCCAGCCGGAGCGCAGCGTGGCCTGCGTGGGGAAATCCCACAGCTGGTGATATAAGCCCATGGCCTTACCCCACCAGGCGATGGCGCAGCGCGGATCCTGCCGCGAGGCCTCGGTGAATGTTTGTTCCACCTGCTGGTACTGGAAGGAGTGCAGAAGGGCAACCCCATGTTGCACCGTCTGCTGCGCCGCCGGAGCACAGGAAGAAGGAAAATCCACCTTCCCCAGTGAGGCGCCCTGAGTGGAGGTGCCCGGTGCAGACGCCGCCAGCAAATGGACAGCGCTCAGCAGGAACACCACCATCACCAACGCGAAACGCTGGTTGTCCCGCATCGCCCCACCTCCTTGCAATACGCGCACGGCTTGCGAGCAGTAATCTTAAATCTCCGCGCGATTCGAGTATAGGGGCAAGGAGCAGGCGGCCTAGAACAGGCGCTGCATGCGGCGAAGAGTGCCGAAAGTGCCGACGTTGGCCAGGGAAAAGGCAAAGCGGTACTGGTTTTCGTCGCGCACCAGTCCCAGGGCGACGCGCTGCAGTTCGAAGGTCAGCCCGCAGCAGTTGAAGTTGTAAGTTGCCTGGTAGATGGAGAACTGTAAGGCGTTGAGATTGGCGTCCACGCCCGCGGTGGCGGCCACGTTAAACCCGTGGCGGTTGCCATTGCCGTAGCGGCCGATGATGCGCCACTGATTGAATCTGAGCGCCACGGAAAGCGGGTTGGTTGTGGGCAGTTGCAGTCCAGGAGCCTGCAGGAAAGCGTGCGCTCCCCCCAGCCCGAACTGTCCGAAGGACCAGCCTACCATGGTGGTGCTGGCGTTAATGTGGCCCTTTTGCAGGTCATAATCCAGGTCCCATTCCGCGTCCACGCCGCCGTTCTGCACGCGCAAGCGCGAAATGATGGGCGAATAGTTTACCGGCTGGCTGAGAAACGCGATGCCAGTCAAATCCACTGTGCTGCTGAAAACATTGGGCTGTCCGGGAACTACGGCGCCGCCAAAAGAGGGATTGAAATAGCGCTTCTGTGCCACTCGCCAGGTGATGACTTCGTGGGCTGGCGGCGGTTGGCACTGGTCGGCATCCGTAGCAGCCGCAGGGTTGGCGTCTGCAGCTGAAGCCGGCGCGCTCGCGCTGTTCTCCTGCGAGGGAAACCCCGAGTTGTCACTTGCGGCAGCACCGCCAGGCTGGCCGGACTGGGTGCCGCCTAGCTGTCCCGATTCCGGGCTGGAGGATGATGGCTGGAATTCGCAGTCCGGATCATTGACCTGTGTCTGCTTGGCATAGAGGCGGTTGGTGATGCCATATTCCACCTCATTGGTGTCGGTGAGCACATCGGTTTCGTCAAAACGCAGAATATCGCTGAAATTATTCACCCCGGTGACATAGCGGTAGGTGATCACCGGCTCGATGACATGCTTAAGTTTGCGGCCAAAGAGCTTTTTCTCGAAAACACGGGAGAATGAGGGTGGGCGCAGTTCGAATGTCCCTTCCAGTGCCTTGCGGTTAATAGCTTCGCTGCTGGGAGTACCGACGCCGCCGGGGACAGGATTCAGGCTCTGGGTATAAGCGGTGTCCTGCAGAGCTATTTCGGGGACGAAATCCCAGCCATGGAACTGCACAGGGAGCAGGATGTCGGGGCGAAAATTGAACCGCCCCACTTCGGGCGCGGTTCGGAAAAAGCTCGTGGCCCCTTTGGCGGTGCTTGCCGTGGGCTCGTTGCGGGACAAGCCGTCAACTCCCGTATCGAACGACCAGTACAGCGGCGTGTTTCCGAGCGGCCGGTCAAGGCTG
>DATGGJ010000091.1:0-1590 GCA_035308585.1 Terriglobales bacterium | reverse complement strand
CGCCCGCAGATTCGTGATGCCCAATTCCTGATCACGGATGGTGCAAGCTTTTTTCATGAGGAACGGCGTGACCTGGTTACGGAAGTTACACGGCTGGAACCACACGCCCTGGGTTATCGAACCACGAGCCAGGACTCTCAGGGCCGCTACCATTTGATCAAAGAGGTGATCTCAGACCCCCACCAGAGCTGCGTGCTGGTGAATGCCAGGTTTGTGGTCCCGCCGCAGTGGCAGGGAAAGCTGCAAGTATATTTCCTGCTGGCGCCGCATCTGGAGGTTGGGGGAGCGGGCAACTCCGCGCAGAAGCTGGATGTTGCCGGACGCCACCTCCTGTTGGCATGGAAGAACAACACCTACCTGGCGCTGGGATGCGATCACGGATTCCGCCGCAGCTCCTGCGGGTTTGTGGGATTCAGTGATGGCTGGCAGGACCTGAATGACAATTTCAAAATGGATTATGAGTTTGACCGCGCTGAAAGCGGCAATGTGGCCGTGATGGGAGAGATTGATCTCAGCCAGGGCAATGAGTTCACGCTGGGCATCGCGTTTGGCGACGGCCAGCACGCAGCCACGACCATCCTGACGCAGTCGCTGGCCTTTCCATTTGTGCAGCACCGTGCAAGGTTCATTGACCAGTGGCAGCGGATCTCCGGCGCCACGGAGCCCCTGGAGAAAGCCAGCTTCGATGCCGGAGACTTGTATCGAACCAGCCGCAACCTGCTCCTGGCCCACGAAGACAAGACATTTGCCGGCGCATTGATCGCCTCCGCCAGTATTCCCTGGGGCGATGCCATGGGCGATGAAGACCTGGGCGGCTATCACCTGGTGTGGACCCGCGATATGGTCAACAGCGCTACAGGTTTGCTGGCTTGCGGAGATAAAACCACCCCATTGCGCGCGCTGATTTATCTGGCCTGCTCGCAACAGGCAGACGGCGGGTTTCCACAAAATTTCTGGGTTGACGGCACGCCGTACTGGAAGGGAGTGCAGCTCGATGAGGTGGCTTTTCCCATCATGCTGGCTTGGCGCCTATGGCAGGCGAGCGCGTTGGAGGGTTTTGATCCTTATCCGCTGGTGACGCGCGGCGCCCGCTACCTGATTGAGTACGGGCCGGTCACGCAGCAGGAGCGATGGGAGGAGAGTACCGGATTTTCTCCATCCACGCTTGCATCCAGTATTGCGGCATTGATTTGTGCCGCACACTTCGCTCGATCCCGCTCCGATGAGCGGCTGGCCCGGTTTCTTGAAGACTGCGCCGACTTTGTCGAGTCCCACGTTGAAGCCTGGACGGTTACTACCCAGGGATCGCTGGTTCCGGGAATTCCGCGCCACTACATCCGCATTCTTCCCGTCGAGAAGGGCGAGACCACGCCCCCGGAAGACCCAAATACCGGGACCATGAATATTGCCAATACGCCACCCGGTGTGCAATGGCAGTTTCCCGCCAGGGACATAGTGGATGGAGGATTCCTGGAGCTGGTCCGTTACGGAATACGCAAGGCAGGTGATCCCTTGATGGAAGACTCGCTGCGGGTGGTGGACGCGGTGCTTAAGATCCAGATGCCCTGGGGGCCATGCTGGCGCCGCTAC
>DATGGJ010000090.1:0-16036 GCA_035308585.1 Terriglobales bacterium | reverse complement strand
GCTCCGGTAGCTGATGGTCACATCGCGCTTTTCGCCCGGCAGCAGCGAGAAGTAGTTGTCCTGGTAAATCACGGGCAGGACCTCGTTGCCAGCGTTTCCTTTTGCCAGCTTCAGGCGAATGAAGAACGCGAGGGACTTGCTGGGGTTGGAGAGGGTGACATGGGTAACATCGTTGCCGCCCTCGTGCCCGGTGCGGCTGGCCAGCTTCAGTTTCACCGAAGGCAGCTGCTTCAGTGCGGTGTAGTCGGCGAACTGAGCGGTAGGCGTGTAATACCAGGTGGACTTCTCCCAATCCAGCTTTTCCGGCTTGGTGGAGAGCCAGTAGGTATTGGTGCTGAGGCGCTTGCCGGCGACATCGTCCACGGTCAGGCGCAGGAAGTAGGTGGGCGTCAGGCCGTCCATATTGGGTAGAACGAACAGCTTTTGGCTGCTGTCTGGGGTGGCATCCACGGTCACCTGCTTGTTGAATTTCTGCGCCATGTCCAGGTTGTAAACCGTGGCCGTAACCTTCAGCCCATTGGCTGGCGTGTACTGGCTGCTGACCAGAGTAATGGAGTGGTCGTCGTAGTCGTACTGGGCGTGGAGCAGTTCCGTGGCTTTTTTGGCGCCGAAGTAGCCGCCGCCCGGCTGCAGGTAATAGTCAAACAGATGCCAGATGACGGAAGGCCAGGCGTTGTTCAGCATCCACTGGATTACGCCGGTGGAATTGTATTTGTCGCGGCTATAGGCCTCGAACATGGCGCGAATGCCTTCATAGCCCATCAACTGCGCTTTCCGGTCGTAGTCCTGCAGATCGGTCGCCGCGCCATAGCGGGCATTCAGCGCCTCGGTAAACACATGAACGTCCTTGAAGGCGCCGCCCCCGGCGTGGTAACCCCAATCCTCGCTGATGGGCCACAGCTTGTCTTTGGGAATGAATTTTTCCAGGCTCTCCTGCACCGGAATGGCCGGGCCGGGGCTGGTTTCGGTGTTGAAGCCGTATGCGCCGCCGCGAGTTTTGTCTGTCTCCCAGTACGAAGGCGCGACGTATTCATAGGGTCCAGTCATCTTCACACCACTGTTGCCGGTGACCGAGGTGGGCTTGGCGGTGGCGGAAGAGACCACCGGGTTCTGCCAGCGGCAGGCCTTGAGCACATTCAGGTAGTTCTGCTCCACGTCCGGGGGCGGCGGATTGTCGCTGCCGTCCAGCCACACAAAAAGGCTGGGGTGATTGCGCAGGCGGCGAATCTGATCGCGCAGCGATTCCTGGGAAATGTCGAAATTCTGCGGCGGCCAATGCGGCCACTTCTCCCAGGCATCGCAGCAGCACCAGCCGGCCATGATGAGGATCCCGTAGCGGTCGGCCAGGTCGAAGAAGTGGTCGGTTTCGAGCTTACCCTCCAGGCGGATGGTGTTCAGACCCATGTCTTTCGTATAGCGGAACTCGTCTTCCAGGCGTTGTGGATTCTGCCGCAGCATCATGTCGGGCGACCAGCCGCCGCCGCGGATCACAATGCGCTTGCCGTTGATGCTGAACACGCGGTAGCCGTTGGGATTCATTTCCGAAGTGACCTGGCGGATGCCGAATCTGGTGTTCTGCTGGTCGGAGATGCCGCTCTCAGTGTCGAATTGCAGGTGCAGGTCATAGAGGTTCTGCGCGCCCATCTGCCAGGGCCACCACAACCGGGGATTAGAAATGTTGAGCTGCGAGAACTGCTGTGGCGTGAATTCCACCTGCCTGGTTTCGTTGGCAGCCAGCTCAACCGGCTGGTCGAACAGGAGGTTGCCAATCGCCCCTTTCAGAGTGCCTTTGACCGGCTGGCTGGTGGCGTTATGCAGCTCGGCGGTAACAGTCAGGTGGGCGTTCGCCAGGGAGGGGATGTCCACGTCGGTAATCACATGGGGATGGCGCACCTCGACCGGGCCGCTCGCGGCCAGATACACGCCGCGCCACAGGCCCATGTCCTTGTCCGGCGGCATGGGGTTCCAGTCCACGAAGGTGATCGCCAGATCCGTGGCCAGGGGCGCGGAAATTTCCACTGCGAGCGCATTCTTTTCGCCCGGCCGAATGACATCCGTGACGTTGAACTCGAAGGTGCGCCACGTGCCGGCTACGTCTTTGTCGCTGGCGATCTGCTTGCCATTCAGCCAGATGTTGGCGCGATAGTTGATACCCTCAAAGTTCAGCCATACCTGCTTGCCCTTGTAGCTGGCGGGCACCTCAAACTCGGTGCGGTACCACCAGGGCACGGCGAAGGGGCTGCCCGGGGGCATGGGAATATTGGAGAAATTTTCCCCGATGGGGTAGGTGGTGCCGGGAATCTGGCGCAGGTTCATGCCGAAATCGGGATTGGGGTAAACGCCGTGCTGCACCAGGGTGGCAAGAACGGTTGCCGGCACAGCCGCGCTGTACCAGCCCGAGGTGGTGTGTCCGGGAAGGGAAAGGGTCTGGCCGGTATCGGTAACCTGGGAAGATGACTGGATGGCCCAGCCTTGGCTGAGGGGGAGGGTGGCCGGGTGGTCGGCGGCGAATGCGGTGGAAAGTAACAAGCTGAAAGAGAACGAAATCAGTAGCAAGCGGGCGGACACAGCTTTGCTCACTGGCAGCCTCCGGAAAAAGATACGAGCAGACCATTTATTATGAGCCTTGTTGTCAAACTTTACCCGAAACAGGCGTGAAATTCCGCACCGGCGGCTACGGTCCGGTGCAGGAGTGGGCGGGAGGAAGCTCGTTTATAATAAAACTTGCCCGCTAATCATCCTGGAGCATTTGAAAGAACAACATGATTCGATTTTTACAAACCCCCGGCCCGGTCAAGAAAATTGTATTGGGCGGACTTCTGGTCGTGATCTGCGCCGCCATGGTAATCGTGCTGGTTCCCGGCGGCATACTGGGAGACGCTTTTGGTTTCCAGAGCAATCTGGGTCAGAACGTGGTGGCCAAGGTTGGCAGCGAGGAGATCAGCATCGGCGAGGTGCAGCAGCAGGCGCGCAGCATGGGCCGCCAGCAGTTTCCCCGCGGGCTGCCGCAGGCCCTAATGCCTTTTCTCTATCAGCGCGCGGCCGACAACCTGATTACACAGCATGCCATGGTAGTGCAGGCGGAGCGCCTGGGGCTGACCGTCAGCGATGCCGAACTGCAGGACGAACTGCAACACGGCTCTTTGAGCCCCGAGTTGTTCCCCAACGGCACCTTCGTTGGCGAACAGGCCTATGAAGATTTTGTCTCCCAGTTCAACATGAGCGTGCCCCAGTTCGAGCAGGCCATGAAGGACGACCTGCTGCGCCGCAAGCTGATGGACATGGTTACCGGGGCGGTTACGGTTTCCAACACGGAGCTGGAGCAGCAGTTCGAGAAGGACGACACCAAGGTAAAGTTCGACTATGCGGTGCTGACCGCCGATCAGCTGAAGAAACAAATCCATCCCAGCGATGCGGAGCTGAAGTCCTTCTTCGAAAGGAACAAGCAGACCTACGTTAATTCCATTCCCGAGCAGCGCAAGGTCAGCTACATTTTGATTGATACCAGCAAGCTCTCCGGCCAGGTGCAGGTTAGCCCTGGGGATCTGCAACGCTACTACAACGAGCACATGGACGAGTACCGGGTGCCGGAGCAGGTGGAAGTGCGGCACATTCTGATCAAGACGCCGCCTCCGGGTCCGGATGGCAAGGTAGATCCCAAGGCGGTCGATGCCGCCCGGCAAAAGGCGGAGGACATTCTGAAACAGTTGCATGCCGGAGCGGACTTCGCCAAGTTGGCGGAGAAGGATTCCCAGGACACAGCCAGCGCCAAGAACGGTGGATCGCTGGGCTGGATTCAGCGCGGGCAAACGGTGCCGGAATTCGAGAAGGTGGCCTTCTCCCTGCCCAAAGGCTCCACCAGCGGGATAGTGCAGACCAGCTACGGCTTCCATATCATCCACGTGGACGATAAGCAGGAGGCGCACGTAAAGCCGCTGAGCGAAGTGCAAGCGCAGATCCAGCCCCTGATCGCGCAGGACAAGGTGTCGCAGATGGCGCAGAACCTGTCGGAAAGGGTGCAGTCCGCCGCGCGCAGCATGGGCATGGACAAGGCGGCGGCACAGAACAACCTGCAGGTGACCAGCACCGGCTTCATCAGCCGCAACGATTCGCTGCCGGGAATGGGGCAATCGCCGGAATTCATGGACGCTATCTTCAGCGCCGCGCAGAATGCGGCGCCGGACATGACCAACCTTAGGCAAGGCTATGTTGTTTATCAGGTGACCGCGGTGAAGCCGCCGCAGACGCCGACTTTCGAGCAGATCCGTTCGCGGGTGGAATCCGAGTTCGTCAACCAGCAGGCTACCGCCATGCTGGCGCAGAAGACGCAGGAGCTCTCCGACCGCGCTCGCGCCCTGCACGACCTGAAGAAGGCGGCCAAGGAACAGGGCGCAACCTTGAAGACAAGCGAACTGGTGACGCGCAAGGAACAAGTGCCGGATGTGGGCGCCATGTCCGGACCGGCGAGCGTGGCCTTCACCATGAAGCCGGGTGAAATCAGCGGTCCCATTGACAGCGGCAGCAGCGGAGTGGTGCTTTCCCTGGTGGACCGGGAGGCACCCTCGCAAGCTGATTTCCAGAAACAGAAAAGCCAGGTGCGGGAGCAGGTGCTGCAACAAAAGCGCGACCAGATGCTGCAGCTGTTCATCGCCAATCTCCGGGAACAAATGGAAAAGAGCGGTAAGATTCAGATCAACCAGCAGGTGCTAAAGCAGCTGACCACTCCTCACAACGAGGCGAGTTAGCAGCCGCGGTGCCGAGGGCTACCCGGCAGTTCAACAACCTGGCACGCTGAACACCCATCATGCCCTTTTTACGATCTACCGGGATCCTGCTGCATCCCACCTCGCTGCCCTCCCTGGGTGGGATCGGCGACTTCGGTCCGGCGGCCTACGAGTTTGTTGATTTTATGGCGGCGGCGCGGCAAAGCCTGTGGCAGGTGCTGCCGCTGGCTCCGGTTGGCTACGGCAACTCCCCCTATTCCTCCCTCTCCGCATTTGCCGGCAGCCCCCTGCAGATCAGCCTGGAGCGTCTGGCGGAGCACGGCTGGATCGAGCGCGGCCGTCTTTCCGGCCTGCCCGGGCAGGTGGGCCGGGTGAACTATGAGGAAGTTGCGGGCGTGAAAATGCCTTTGCTGGTCGAGGCGGCGCAGAATTTTCTGCGCCACGCGGGGGCCGCCGATCGCGACCGCTTTGATCAGTTCTGCACCCAGCATTCCTGGTGGGTGGAAGGCTGGGTTCTTTTTGAGGCTTTACGGCAGCGCTACCAGAAGGCCTGGAATGAATGGCCGCGGGAACTGGCGCACCGCAACCCAGCGGCCCTGGACCATGCCCGCGGCGAACTGACCCAGGAACTGCAAATCGGCCGGGCCCTGCAGTTCTTCTTCTTTGAGCAGTGGAGAGCCTTGCGCCAGTACTGCGCCGCCCGCTCCATCCGCATAATGGGCGACATCGCCATTTTTGTGAATTACGACAGCGCCGACGTGTGGGCACATGCGGAAATTTTCCGGCTCAACCAGGACCTGCAACCGGAGGTAGTCTCGGGAGTGCCGCCGGACGCTTTCAGCGAAACCGGGCAGCGCTGGGGCAATCCCCTGTATCGCTGGGACGTGCTCAAGGCTCGGGGATACGATTGGTGGCTGCAGCGCCTGGGCTGGGCCATGCACATGTGCGACCTGCTGCGCATTGATCATTTTCGGGGCTTCGAACAATGCTGGGAAATTCCCGCGCATGAGCCCACCGCGGTGCACGGCCGCTGGGTGGATGGACCCAAGGATGACCTCTTTAACCGCGTTCGTGAGGTGCTCGGAGCCCTGCCCTTCGTCGCCGAGGATCTGGGCATGATAACTCCCGCGGTGCACGCGTTACGCGAGCGCCTGCAGATTCCGGGCATGCGGGTGCTGCAGTTCGGGTTCGGCAATCCCGGCGCGCATATTTATCTTCCCCACCGTTTTGAAAGGAACACCGTTGTGTACACGGGCACACACGATAATGACACCACGGTGGGCTGGTGGAGGTCAGGAGCCAACGATTTCGAGCGCGCCCAGGCCCAGGCTTATCTGGGTCCGCTGGATGATCGCGGCGTGCATTGGGCTTTTGTGCGCGCCGCCCAGTCGTCGGTGGCCGACCTGTGTGTGGTACCGCTGCAGGACGTGCTCGGATTAGGGAATGAGGCGCGCATGAATACTCCCAGCCAGAGCCAGGGAAACTGGACCTGGCGCTACCAGCCAGGCTCGCTGAGCACAAACCTGGCGGATGCGCTGGCAGTGCTCGCGGAGGTGACTGACCGCGTGCCTCCTCCTCCGGCTGCCGGCATATCCAGGCAGGAGCAGTTTTCTGCGTAGCCATCCAGCCAGCTCTTCCCGATTATCACCGTCTAATACCCGGCCAGCAGGGCGACGGGAAAATGCGCGAATACCTCGCGGCAGACTAAACTGCGTCCGTTCGCCGGGTGGACCTCACCGGTGAAAATGTTGAGCAGGCGACCGCCCACAGCCTCAGCGGGCAATTGCAATTCGGCGTTGCCCCAGGCATCGCCAATCGGCGGCTGCAGGCGACCGCGCATCAGGGTGTAAGAGAAGCGGGGAGCGGCAACCACGGCCAGCCGGTCCTCGTAGAAGCGGGCGAATGCTACCAGGTGCTCCTGTTTTTCGTTGCCGGCAGCCAGCGGAATATAGGCGCCGGCGCGAAACAGTTCGCGGTGCTCACGGCGGAAGTTCAGCGCCCGCATGGTCACCCACATCTTGATGCGGCCATCCTGGTAAGTGGCCAGCAGGTCAGAGCAGAGTTCGAGCAGTCGGCCGTCCGCCGACTGATGGAGCAAATCCTCAAGCAGGCGCCGGCGCACATCGAAATCCACGCGGCGGCGGTTATCAGGGTCCACCAGCCGGAACTCCCATAATTCATTGCCCTGGTAGAAATCGGGCACGCCCGGGGAGGCGATCTTCAACAAGACCTGAGCCAGCGAATTTATGGCGCCGAAATAGGCGACTGGGCGCACGAACTCCTCCAGTCGCTCGGGAAAGGGATTGCGCTTTCCGGCAGAACTGGAGGCGAGGATGCGAGCGATGAATTCATCGAGAGCGCCCACGTACTCGGGGTTGTCATTGACCCAACTGAGGTTGACCTTGGCTTCGCGCACCGCTTTGTCCATGTAGCGCTGCATTCGGCGGATGAATTTGTCGTCCTGACCCTGGGCGAATGGCCAGGTTCCCGCCAAAGTCTGGTAAAGCAGATACTCTTCGTTGTTATCGGGAACCGTGCGGCCATCGCTGATGGTGATTTTCTTAGACTGGTTGATGCGGCGCCAGCGCATCACCGCCGCCGACCAGTCGCGGGGCATTTCCGAGAGCACATTCAGGCGGGCGCGCACGTCTTCGCTGCGCTTGGTATCGTGGCTGGAAGTCAGGAGCATGGAGTGAGGCCACCTCTCCGCTCGCTCCTGGTTGCCACGATGGAATTCCTCGACGGGAAAACCGAATTCCAGGGGTGAGCCCCCGACCTCGTTGACTGAGGTCAGACGGTTATAAACGTAGCAGGCCGTGTCTTCCAGGCCCTTGGCCATCACCGGTCCGCTGAGCTGCTGAAACTTGAGGACAAAATAGAGCCACTTGCGGTACTGCTCGCCGTTGTCGTCGGGTGCGCTGCCCTGAAGCAGGAGAATATTGCGCAGGAAGTCGAATACCGAAGCCGGCATCGCCTCATTGCGGCGCTTGGCGCGGGCAATGGCGGTATCAATGTAGGTGCGGTCCAGTTCACTGACATTGCCGCGCTCGTCGATGTAGGTGCGATAAACCGGAAAGCAGGCGATGGTTTCGCGAATGACCGTGGCCAGCGATTTCACCGTGAAATCGCGCGCGTGCCGGTCGGCGCTGGAGATTTCATCCAGCAGGTTGGTCAGCACCGCCACCTCGCTGGCCAGGCTCGTATTCATGGTCTGGTCCTTGGCTTCGTAGATGACGGTATCGGCGTCCACCAGGCCGCCCAAAAAGCGTTCGTAAATGCGGCTAAAAGAACGGCGGTTGCGGGAATCAATAAAAATTCCATTCATCAGGTTGGCAAAGCCATAACCGACGGTGCCGTCCACCGGCCATGCCGGCAGGTGCTCCCCGGGCTCAAGTATCTTTTCCAGAACGACATAGAGCGGGGCCTGCCGCAGCATCCACTCATGCTGCCCGAAAATGGTTTGCACTTCCTCCTCGATGCCGTTTTCGGCCACAGCCCCGCGCGGCTCGGGCCCGCAGCATTGGCTGGCGGCATACAGCATCTGCAGACGAGTGAAATATTGAGGGGGATTCAATAGGCCGTCCGGATGGTCAATCCTCAAGCCGGCGACGCTGCCATCGGAAAGCAGGCGTCGCAACAACTGGTGAGTGGCGGCGAAGACTTTCGGATTTTCCATGCGCAGGCCCGCCAGATCGTTGACATCGAAAAAGCGGCGGTAATTGATTTCTTCGCCCGAGACCAGCCAGTGCGCCAAACGATAAGGCTGGGCATCGAGCAGGCGGTGCAGGGAGTCGAAGCTGCGGGACAAGCCGGGTTCGCCGTTCTGGGAGGAGAGAGCGTCTTCAACCAGCGAGCGGACAGGCGGGGAGGATTCCGCCAGCCGCCGCAGCCGCTCCAGCAGGAGCGGAGCATCGTTGCGGCGGCGGTTTACCTGCTGCGGAGCGGTGGCATTGTGGGGGGGGAGTTGGCGCAGCTCAAAAAGAATGTTTTCAAGTTCGGTGCGTTCGGCGGCGGGGATTTCGACAGATTGGACGCGCAGGTCTCCCAGGGGCTCAAAAATCAGGGGAACAGTTTGCGGGTCCACGGGCATGCGCTTGTCGAAATACTGGACGAAAAAGCCACCGTCAAATTTCAAATGCAAATGCCCGCGCTCCAGTTCGTCGCCGTAGGATCCACCCAGCACGGGAAAGAGAACCCGGTCGCGAAGTTCGGGCTTGAGGGGTTCCCAATCAATGTCGAAGAAGTCGGCATAGGCCGAACAGCGTCCGTTCTGTAGCACATCCTGCCACCAGGGATTGTCTCCGTGCCCTACACCCATGTGATTGGGCACAGTGTCCAGAATCAGGGCCATGCCGTTAGCATGGAGTTCAGAAACCAGCTCCTGAAATTCTTCTTCGCTGCCGATCTCCGGGTTCAGGCTGTTGTGATCGGTGATGTCATAGCCGTGAGCGCTGCCGGTGCGGGCTTTCAGCAATGGGGAGGCGTAACAGTGTGTGATCCCGAGAGCGCGCAAGTAAGGCACCAGGGCACGCGCATCCAGAAAGCGAAACTCGCGGTTGAACTGCAGGCGATAGCTGGAAACAGGACGATCCGCATGCTTGCGTGCAGCCAGGCGGTCGAGGCATTCCGCCAAGCCGACCGACTCCGCCATCAGTGCTGCCAGGTTCGTGCGCATGCGGCCTGTTAGATGCGAGCAGAACCACAGCCAGTCCGCACCCGGGGATGGGCGTCCTGCTGCCGATCTGCGACAGCAGCATTATATGTGGGAAGCCGCGGGTTCAGGTGGAGAAGGCGCGAATACGGCTGGCGTACTCACTATTCAGGAGCCGTCGCGCGGGCCGGCTCTGGTCCTGCGCCAGCAGCGCCGCCAAGCCGCGAAACGAGCGGGCTACGTCGGTGTTTTTCTGCAGGGCCACGGGTGTTCCCCGGTCAATGGCGCTACCCACCACAAAATACTGGCTGGGAATCTTCCACAGAATGCGGGCGTCGGCGGCTGCCTCGGCGTCGGCATCGCTGAATTCAGGGGTCTTGCGAAAACGGTTGAGCACCAGCCGCACCTTGTCGCGCGAGGAGGCCTCGCCTAGATAGCTCTGCACCCGGGCGGCGTTCCATAGCAGCGCAATCATATCGGTTTCCGCGATCAGGAGGATCGTGTCCGCGAAGGCGCACACCATCCGCGATAGCGGGTCAAGGCGGGACGACAGATCCACCAGCACGTACTTATAATGATTCACCACCAGGTCGAAAAGCCGGCTCACCTCGTCTTCCGCCGGTTTGAGCGGAGTGGGCACTTGCGGAGCCCCAAGCAGGTGAACGCCGGAGTCGCAGCGGGTGACAAACCCGTCGAGCAGCGAACTGTCCAGGCGATGGCAGTTCTGAAAAGCATCCAGGACGCCAAAATTGGGCCTGGCGTTCAAGTGCAGGGCGGCGTGGCCGATAGGAGCCAAGTCCACGAGAAGGCTGTTGCCATGGGATTCGTTCAGAGCCACCGCCAGGTTGACAGCGACCGTGGTAGCTCCGCACCCACCCTTGGCGTTGAGCACGGCGATAACGCGCCCTCGATTGGGATCGTCCGTTGGCTTGCGGCGCGTGGCCTGGAGTCTGGAAAACGCCTCCACCAGGCTGTGGGTGCTGGGCGGACGGTCAAGAAATTCGCACGCTCCGGTGCGCATTGCTTCCACAATGACCTGGCGCTTCATCATGTCGCCACAGGCGAAAATAGCCAATTGGGGAAACTCGGCATGGAGCCGCTCGATGGCGCCGAGTGCTGGCGCCGGGTTGCGCGCCGGAATATCAACCAACAGCACCTGAGGTTTGAGTTCTCGGACCTTGAGGGTGAAGGACTCCAGGTCAGGCAGCGCGTCCTTGAGCACGGTTCGGCTGACCGCGGCGGCATCCACCACGGTTTGCAGCAAATCCAGTTGCTCGCTTTCAGAAGCCAGAATTCCAACCGTTGCGAGAGGCATAAAAATTGGCGACAACTACCCCTTATCATGCTAGGGGGGATGGGACGTGGCTCCAAGTGACGGAAGTACATCTCCCACGGGCAGAACGGGGATTTTCAGTGCACGGTGGGAGGAATATCGAGTTCTTCTATGAGGCGGTGAATGGAAGAACGTGCGATCTTGAGAAAACGCGCTGCTTGAACCTTGTTATTTCCGCACTCGGCGAGAGTGCGCAGGATCAAGCGGCGCTTAAAATTGCGCACTTCCTCGTCGAACGAACTGCCCGCCTCAGCCTCCGGCCAGGCGGCAAATTGGGAAGGCAGATGCTCGATACCGATTTCCGAACCCTCGCAGACCACGATGGCGCGCTCAATCACATTCTGCAGTTCACGCACGTTGCCGGGCCAGGCATACTCTTCCAGCGCACACAGAGCCGCGGCGGAAATGCGCTGCACCGTGCGGTGATGGCGCTGATTGAAGGCCTGCAGGAAGCTGTGGGCTAGTACCGCGATGTCATCGCGGCGCTCGCGTAGAGGAGGAAGCGTGATCTCCACCGTGTTCAAACGATAGAAAAGGTCCAGGCGGAAGCTGCCGTCCTTGGCCAATTGCTGCAGGTTACGGTGAGTGGCGCAAATGACGCGCGCCTCCATGGGGCGGCTTTGGTTGCTGCCCAGCCGTTCCAGCGTGCGTTCCTGCAGCACGCGCAGCAGCTTCACCTGCAGTGCGGGGGCCAGGTCGCCGACTTCGTCGAGAAAAATGGTGCCTTGACCCGCCGCCTCAAAGCGGCCAACCCGCGCCGCATTGGCACCGGTGAACGCTCCCTTTTCATGGCCAAACAACTCCGCCTCGATCAGCGTCTCGGGCAGCGAAGAGCAGGCTACCGCGACGAAGGGTTCGCTGGCGCGCGGGCTGGCTGAATGAATGGAGCGTGCCAGTAATTCCTTGCCGGTGCCGCTCTCCCCGGTGATGAGAACGTTGGCATCGGTGGAGGCGACCTTGGAGGCCAGAGAGAATACCGGGCGCATGGTCTCATCGGTGCCGACCATGGAAGAGAATTCGCTTTCCTTGAAGCTGCCGGCCTGCAGGCGCTGTAACTCGCGGCGCAGCTCCTGAAAACGGGCGGCGCGGCGGAGCACCAGGCGCAATTCTTCCATGGACCCGCTCTCCACAAAATGGTCAAAGGCGCCGGCCGAAACTGCTTCCCGCATCACTTCGCGCTCGTCAGTGGAAAGGAAAACCACCACCGGAATTCCGGCGGGGTTGCGTACCAGCATCTGCAGCGTTTTGAGGCTCGCGGGAAAGCGCGCGTCTTCGCTGGCGGGCAGGCTGCATATGAGCACGTCGCTGGCCCCCAGGGAATCGTAGTCGTCCTCCGCGGCCGGGGGGAGGGAGAAGTCCTCCCCCAGTTTCTCCTCCAATACCGCGAAGAAATCCACCCTCTGGTCAACAAAGCGGCAGATCACGCAAGTAATCCTCGTAGATAGCGATGAGCTTGCCAAAACAACGGCATGCGGGCAGGACTCGCATCTACGCTAGCGCACGGTGGTGACGAGCGGAAGGTTACGAAAGTGACCTGATGAGGTGACTTGGCCAGCTCGTTTCAACCCCGGTGGCCAGATGTGGCTAGGGCAGGTGATCAATGTAACAGGGACCACTCGCGGTTTGAGAAGGAGGAGTAGGCGGCGTCTTCCAGGGCTCGTCAGCAAAATCGAAGAACTCGGTCATGTCCATCTGCGCCGCATCCCGCCGGGTCAGGTTTGGAAGGCCGAAGCGGGTCTCAATCAGCTTATCAATGGCGGTGTAATCAGCCGGAGTGTGGGAAACAAAGTGCGGGCGGGCGAAAGGCGACACTACGATAAGCGGCACGCGATAACCAGTAAAAGTAAAATCGCAGTTGCCCCCTCCGGTGCTCACGCCATTGCCACTGTTGCAGTAGTCGCCCGGTTGCAAGTCGGAAGGAAGAATGCCGTCCGGGCTTACCGTGGGCTGCGGCGGAACATGATCATAAAACCCGCCGTATTCATCGTAGGTCAGGATGAACACCGAGCTGTTCCAGGAGGAACTGGTCATGAGCGCGTTGATGAGAGAAGCGACGTACTTGGCTCCCGCCTGCGGGCTGCCGCCGGGAGCACCAAAGTCGCTGCCCACAGGATGCTCATCGCGGCCGCTCAAGAAGCCTGGATCAATCATGGCTACTGCCGGCAAGGTGCCATTGGCCAGATCGCTGAAGTACTGCGAAACGGGCACGAAGTTTGCCCGGTGCTGAAAGGAAAACGCGAACATGCTCATTTCGCTGCCAGCCACCGCCGAGGGGCTGGGGTCGGTGACATACACCTTCCAGGAAATTCCGTTTTCCTGCAGCAGTTGGAAAATGGTCTTGTTGGTCAGGCCGGGGGTGCCGCTGGGCAGAGGATAAACATGGCCTGCCGAGGTCCCGGCCAGCAGGTACAAACGGTTGGGAGGGGTTTCGGCCATCACTGGAGAGAACCAGCGGTCGGAGGTGGCGAAGGCGGAGGCCATGTAGTAGTAGTAAGGCAAATCGCGTCCGTCGTAATAACCCATGGCGCGAATCCCCTGCTTGTCATAAAAGCCGCGGGACTGCGCGAAGCGGGCGGAGGCCACTACAAAGCCATCCATGGCGGGAGTGGCGGAGGTCGGATCGTTGAGGTTGAAATCGGTATGCGCGCCCGGCCAGTAGGGGCTGGGATTTTCCACGCACATGCTGAGCATGTGAAATTCGGGTACCGTCCCGCTGCCGTCGGCGCTGGGATTGGAGGCGTCCGCTGGCAGGCCGTCAACGTCGCCGGGCAGGCCATTGGCGATGCGGTAGTCGTTCAATTTGCCGAAATACTCATCGAAGGAACGGTTCTCCTGCAGCATGAAAATGATGTGCTTGATGGATTGCAGCGAAGCGCTGAATGTAGCCGTCACCGAGGTGGTGGCGTTGATGTTGATGGTGCAAGTACCCGTGCCGGAGCACGCGCCCGACCATCCCGCAAACACCGAACCGTCGCTGCTGCTGGGAGTCGCCGTCAAGCTAACCGCGGAGCCGTTGTTGAAGCTGGCGCTGCAGGATTGGCTGCAGGCAATGCCGCCGGGAGTGCTGCTTACATTTCCCGTGCCCGGCCCGGCGATGGTTAGATTCAGCTGCGAGTTGCTGGCCTGGGAACTGGGTGTGGGCGGAGGGGGAGAGCTTTGGTTGGCACTCGAGCCGCCGCCACCGCAAGCAATAAGGGCGAAAAGCGATATCGCCGCGATACTAAACGGGAGGCACCAGGGCTTGGACATAGGAGCCACCAGCTACTCAGAACCACAGCTCTTGGAGATGCTGGTTTGCACAACTCAGGTTGGCTGCACGGACCCTGGCTGCCCCGAAGGCGGTTGCTGCCGCGGAACTGGGTTCCTGCCTCAGAATGGCTCTTACGCCGAACTCAGGTGTCCGTGGCTGAACTTCGTTTAAACTAGGACAGCCGCTTCAATTGATTGCTAATGTCCTCTATCAGGTACGGTCGTGCCCTCGCGTTGTTCCTGCTATTGGTTCTATTCTGGCGGGGAGGGTCTGCCTCTGCTCAGCCCACGGGCACAGCCAAAGACACCAATCTGCCTGACGCCCCGAGCGTTATCGCCTACCTCAATCAGACGATTGTCTGGTATCGCCAGCTGACCGTTCAACAAGAGGTAGCCAGCGAACCCGGCGATGTGATCTTCCTTAACCAGAACCGCCAGCTGGCCGACCAGGTGGTGCGGCTCTCCTTCGATTTTGCCCGGTCCGATGCCCAGTTGCTCAGCCAGAAGGGTCTGAAGGGAGGGGAACTGACGCCTGCGGCCAGCGGTCCCGACCGTTACCAGGCTTTGGTGGCCGTGACGGCCAAGGCCGACCAGCAGGTCAAGGCGAAGCAACAAGAGCTGGCCGGATTGCGAGCCCAACTGGATGTGGCCGTGGGGCGCCGGCGCGCCACCTTGGCCTCGACCGTCGCGGAGACACAAAGCGAGCTCGACCTTCTGAAGGCCCGCCGCGATTCCCTCCACAGCATGATTGATTTTGTGAGCGGCCGAGAAGTCAGCGGCTTGAGCTCCGGCAGCCTTCAGGCTGAGGTCGAGGACCTTGCCCGTACCATTCCCGCGGCCGCAACCGAGTCTGGTAAGTCGGCTCCGTCGCAGGGCGGAAGCGTGGCAACCGCCGGTCCGCAGAAGACAACCCCCTCAGGGATTCTGGCCCTTCTGACCGAGCTGTTTCAGCTGCGTCGCCGGCTGCGCACTCTGGACCAGAGCATTGCTCAAACAACGGCCCTGGCCAATTCCTCCAAGGCCCTCCGCACTCCTTTGATCAGTAACCTCAAGGAGCTGATCAAACGTGGCGACCAGGTCTCCAACCAGCCCGACTCCCAGGATTCAGCGGTGCTTAGTCAGCAGAAACAGCAACTGGACGAGCTGACGGCGCAGTTCAAGCAGCTTTCGGCTGTGATTTTGCCCCTGGGAAAGCAATCCATCCTGCTCGACCTCTACAAGCGCAGCCTGGGCAACTGGCGGGACGCGGTGCAATCCGAGTACGTCAGCGAAATCAAGAGCCTGGCACTCCGGCTGATTGTGCTGGGGGTCATTCTGGGTTTTGTGTTTGTCCTCTCCAGTGTGTGGCGCCGGGCCACATTCCGCTATGTGCAGGACGTCCGGCGGCGCTACCAGTTTCTGCTGCTGCGGCGGATTGTGGTGTGGTCGCTGATTGCGGTGATTGTAGCCGTAGCCTTCGCCAGTGAACTGGGAACGCTGGCCACTTTCGCCGGCCTGCTGACCGCCGGCATCGCGGTAGCCCTGCAGAACGTGATCCTTTCTGTGGCCGGGTATTTCTTCCTGATCGGCAAGTATGGAGTACGGGTCGGAGACAGGGTGCAGATTGCGGGTGTGACAGGAGAAGTGGTGGACATCGGCCTGGTTCGCCTGCACTTGATGGAGATTGGCAAGGGCTCCGGCAGCACCCCCACGGGCCGCATGGTGGTGTTCTCCAACTCCGTAATCTTTCAGCCCAGTGCGGGGCTATTCAAGCAGATCCCCGGCACGCGCTTCGACTGGCATGAGATCACCCTCACCCTGGCCGCTGAAAGCGACTACCACCAGGTGGAGCAACGGCTGACGGCCGCTGTCAATGCCGTGTTCGAGAACTATCGCGAACGCATGGAGCGGCAACATCACAGCATGGAAAAGAGCCTGGGGTCGCTCTCGGTACAGTCCCTGCATCCCGAGACCCGCTTGCGTCTGGCGCAGGGGGGTCTGGAAGTGGTAGTCCGCTACCCGGTGGAACTGGACGAATCCAACAAGATTGACGACCGCATCGCCCGCGAAGTTCTGGACGCCATCAATCGCCCTCCCAAA
>DATGGJ010000089.1:0-1683 GCA_035308585.1 Terriglobales bacterium | reverse complement strand
GCAAATTGCCGACTTGAGCCGGCAGCCGGACAGCGAAATTTTCGTCGCCCCTGGCGCCCTGTTTTGCGAAGCTGGGAGTGAGCAGCAGGAGCAGAACGCCGGGATGGAACTTGCTCCCTTGTCGGAGCCGGCTTCACCATCGTTCGCGGCTGCTCCACCCCAGGAATTGGACCACGCCGGTTGTGAAGTGGAAGCCGCCATTGCCCAGGCTAGTGCGGCTGCGGTTAAGGCCGCGGGTTCCAACGGCTCCGGAACCCACAAGTCTCATTCCGAACCGATTCCGGAACACGAACTCAATTGGCTGGGCCGCACTCGCGAATCGTTGCGGCAATGGTTGGCTGTGCGCGCCCTGCTGCGCGAAATCAGAATGATGCAGCAGCAGGAAGTGGCTCGGCAGCAGCAGCGGCAGCGGCAGATGGCTTTGCAGTTCGAGCGCGAACGCCGGGAGCGGGAAACGCAACAACTGGCAGCGTTGCGCGCCGCCGCTCCACTGGTCGAGCCCGTTGCGGCAGAGCCGCAGCTGCAGCTTTCAGATGAGTCCGCGCAAGTGGATGCGCTCGGGGAGCGTCGGGCACAGGAGCAGCGCCAGGCGGAGCAGGAGGAAGCCGTCCGCCGCGGCCGCTTTGTGGAAGCAATTCTGCGCCGCCGGGCTGAGGAGCAGAGTGCGCAAGCCCAGCAGCAGGCCGGGCCTGATTCCGAGGCCCCGCCGGTGGAATTTGAGGTCGTGCCGGCGGAATCGTTCGCGCCGGCTGCCCCATCAGCACCCTCCCTGCGCTTCACCGCCAGCAGGAGGCCTGACCGCCTGCGTCCCGCCATGGCGCTGGCCGGGATTACCAGCATGTTGCTTACAGCGGTGTTGGTTGGATACGCCCACCGCCGTCCCGCCTCTCCCGTTCCCCTTTCCGTGCTGCAGCGCTCCACCACGGTGGAGCAGACGGTGCCCTTCGGACCGGCGGTGCTTCCCGCGCCTGCGGAGACGCCGGCTGCCACTTCCCCCGCATCACCCCCGGAGACCATTCTGGCGGCGGCTCCCCTCCCCGAAAGACATACCTTCCGGAGCGATTTCCGCCGTGTGCGCGTGGACCCCCATGAGGTGGACTACTTGGCCAATGATGTGACCGTTCGCCATTTCAACTACCAGATGCGTCGAACCCCCGTGCGCCACCCGGCCACGGCGGTTCCCATCAGCGCCAGCACTCGAGGCGTCAAGCAGATTTCCGACATGGAATGACACCGTCCACGGCGGCGGGAATTTAGGGAAGAATTAGCAAATAGATTGTCATCCTGAAGAAACGCGACCCGGGCTTGCGAGGGAAGCGCGACTGAAGGACCTGTGCACCTTTCCAAATGTGAACGCCCGCCGGGCTTACGACGCGTTCTTCTCCGCTACGAACTTCTCCACCAGCTGGGTGTAGTCGGTCTTCTCCAGCCCGTGCACTTCCTTGTTGTACTCATCCACTTTGGAGGAGTAGTTCATGGAGCAGAATTTGGGCCCGCACATGGAGCAGTAGGCCGCGCTCTTGTAGTAATCGTCGGCCAGGGTTTCATCGTGCATGGAGCGCGCGGTCTGCGGGTCCAGCGAGAGCGCGAACTGTTTGTCCCAGTCGAAGGTGTAGCGGGCAAAGCTGATGGCATCGTCCCGGTCGCGCGCCCCCGGCCGGTTGCGGGCCACGTCGGCGGCGT
>DATGGJ010000088.1:0-11841 GCA_035308585.1 Terriglobales bacterium | reverse complement strand
AATTGACCGCGTCTGCCCCTCCTACAAGGGCATCGCCAACCTGCGCAAAAAAGGCGACAGCTTCCAGTATGGCGGCCGGCGCTTGCTGACCGAGCGTTTCCTCACCCCGGATGGCAAAGGCCACTTTAGTGCCGTGGACCTGCCTGAGGAGAAAGTGCCGCCGGGCCAGTTCCTGTTGGCTACCCGCCGGGGCAAGCAGTTCAACAGCATGGTGCTGGCGGAAATGGACCCACTCACCGGGGCTACACGCGACCGCATCTTCATGTCCGCCGAGGATGCGCAGCGCCTGGGCCTGCGCGACGGCGATGCCATTACCCTTCGCAACCAGTTGGGCGAATTGCGCGGGCGGGTCAAGATTGATCGCATCAAGCCTGGCTCCCTGCAGGCGCATTGGCCGGAAGCCAACGTGCTGATTCCGGCCGGCCGGCTCGATCCCAGCGGCGTGCCCGATTACAACGCCTGCGTCGAAGTGGTGGTTGGGGAACCGCACGCTTTAGCCGCGGTGACCGACCAGGATCGTTCCGGTGTAGCGGTGGCTGGGCCCCTTAGTCACAAGTAAATTTGCCGCACTCAAGAAGGAGCCCCTTCAATGAGTTCGAACCGCCTTCCTAACCGCTGGGGCATTGCCGTAGCCGCCGTCATCATGCAGATCTGCCTGGGTGCTGTTTATGGCTGGAGCGTTTTCAAGATTCCCCTCATGCGGGCGGAGCATTGGTCGGAAACCCAGGTGCAGCTCAATTTCACCCTGGCTATCTTCTTTCTCGGCGTGGGCACGATTATTGGCGGTTTGTGGCAGGACAAGGTCGGGCCGCGGAAAGTGGCCACCCTCGCCGGTCTCATTTATGGCATCGGCTATATGCTGGCCGGCGTTTCCGCCACGCATCATTCCCTCAACGGCCTGTATATCGCTTATGGCGTGCTCACCGGGGTCGGCATGGGTATGGGGTACATCTGCCCGGTAGCCACGCTGGTCAAGTGGTTTCCGGAGCGGCGCGGACTGATGACCGGAGTAGCGGTCTGCGGCTACGGCGCCGGTGCTCTCATCATGAGCCCCGTCGCAGCTCGCGAAATCCTCGCCTTCGGCGTGCCCGCCACTTTCTGGAGCCTGGGCATTGTTTATCTGGTGCTGGTGGTGGCGGCGGCGCAGTTCTACGCTAATCCGCCGCAGGGCTGGCGTCCCGCCGGCTGGGAACCTCGCTCCGCTGTGGCCAAGGCGGCCACCAGCTACGATTACACCGTGCGCCAGGCCATGGCCACCTGGCAATTCTGGCTGTTGTGGGCCATGCTGTTTCTCAACGTATCGGCCGGCATCATGATCATCAGCCAGGCCTCCCCCATGGCGCAGCAGTTGGTGGGCATGACGCCGGTGGCCGCCGCCGGCATGGTGGGCCTGATTTCCATTTTCAACGGCACCGGGCGCGTCTTCTGGGCGTGGGTGTCCGATCACCTGGGCCGGGCGCGCGTTTACTTCCTCTTGTATGCCATCCAGGTCATCATCTTTTTCTCTTTGCCGCGAATCCACAACCTGACCTGGTTCAGCGCCGCCTTCGCCCTCATCGGTCTTTGCTACGGCGGCGGCTTCGGGACCATGCCCTCCTTCACTGCTGATTTCTTCGGCGCCAGATATATGGGTGGAATTTACGGAATCATCCTGCTGGCATGGGGAGCGGCGGCGATTCCTTCCCCCATCATGATTGCGCGCCTGCACCAAGCAACCGGGCGCTTTGATAGCGCCATATACGTGATTGCGGTGGTCATGCTTGTCTCCCTGGCATTGCCGCTGCTCGCCCGCCGTCCAACCGGAGTGCCGACTGCCACTTCAGCGGCGCCCAGTTCCGCGGCCGCTGGCTGATCTCCGGCGCAATCATGAATCCTCTGGCGGCGCTGTTCATTACTCCCGCGCTTCCGCTGCTATCGTCTTGCCTATGCCGAAGGGTAGTCCTTTCTTTTCCGGTCCCAATGCCACCACCAGCGCGGTAAATGTAAATAGAATCAGCATGGAAAATCCCAGCGATTGGGTATAACTGAAGCGTTCGGCAAATATGGATTCGACATACGCCACTGCCGATGCGCACAGCACTCCCAGTTGGTAGGCGAACCCGGGGAAAAAACCGCGCAGTTGGTCGGGAGAGAGTTCGTTGATATGGGCGGGAATGATGCCCCATGCGCCTTGCACCATGAACTGCATCAGGAATGCTCCCAACGCGATAAGTGCCACCCGGGCCTCCAGAATCCAGAGCGGGATCAGGACCGCACCGGCAACAATTGCGGCAATCATCGCTCGCCGGCGCCCCAGGACATCGGAAAACAATCCGAATACCAGGCCGCCGCAGATTGCTCCCACCATAGAAATAATCGTGATGGTCGCAATCGCGTGCACTCCGAGCTCATAGTGGCGTCGCAAGAACGTGGGATACAAATCCTGCGTCCCATGGGAAATGGCGTTCATGCCCGCCATCAGCACCACCAGGTAGGCAAACAGCCGCCAGTTTTTCACCACGGCGCGGCGGTAGGTGCCCCAGTCGGTGCGTGATTCGTGCCACACCCGGCTTTCCTTGACTTTGGAGCGAATGAACAGGGCCAGCAGCGCGGGCAAGCCGCCTATAAAAAACATCGGACGCCAGCCCCAATGCGGAAACACAACGTAGTAAACCACCGCCGCCAGCAGGTAGCCGGCCGCGTAGCCTTCCTGCAACAGGCCGGAGATCCAGCCCCGCGACTTGGCGGGTATGGATTCCATGGCCAGCGAGGCGCCCACGCCCCACTCTCCACCCATGCCGACCCCGTAGATGAGCCGCAGCACCAGAAAGCTGGCATAGGTCGGCGCCAGGCCGGAAAGCACTTCCACCACGGAATAGAAGATCAAATCAATCATCAGGGGAATACGGCGGCCGTAGCGGTCGGCCAGCAGGCCGAAGATAAGCGCGCCCACAGGGCGGGTGGCCAGGGTCGCGGTCAGGGTCAGGGCGATCGCGGGAATGGAACGGTGAAACTCGGCCGCCACCGTGGGCAGCACCATCACCAGAATGAAGAAATCGAAAGCATCCAGGGTCCAGCCTAGAAACGCGGCCAGAACAGCATTGCGGCGGTTGGCCCGCTCCTCCATCGAAACGGCTGCATCTGCCATGGCTTATCCCCCATGCTCAAGCCGGCGACCACGCTATCCCCCAGTAGCTTAACCCGAGCTTAAAGCCAGCAGCACCAGCCAAGTTTCACCTTATGCCATGACCATCAGAACTTCCCTTCATGAACCGCCTGGGAAATGAGACGCCCTTCTCCCGCAGAACTGGCAGGGCTGGGATCTTTTGGCATTAAGCTCCGGTTAATATGTCCCCTATTAGCATGCGCCGTGGTTGTTCTTATTTATGTTGGCCGGTGGCATACGTGAAAACAAGCTTCCAAGCTGATCCAAACAACTCTCGCCGCGAAATCGCCGCCTTCCGGCTACCGCTTCGTGGGCAAGCCGGCGTGCTCTCCTTCTTTCTCTGCGTGGCCCTGTGCCTTGCGGCTGCTGCCCAGGAGATTCCCGCTAACGAAGAATTTCAGCCTCTGGTGCTGGTGCGCATTATTCCCCTGCCCGGAGCCGAGGGCCGCTTCGACCACATGACCGTGGACGTGAAGCGGGGGCGCATATTCGCCGCGGTTTATGGCAACGACACCGTGGAAGTCATGGATGTCCACCGGGCCACGCGCATTCACACCATTCGCGGCGGCTTGGACGAACCCCAGGGTGTGGCCTACATTCCCGAGAGCAACCGCATTGTGGTCTCCAACAGCGGAACCGGCGCCTGCCAGATTTTTGATGGCGACACTTACGAACCTATCGCCACCGTCAAGTTCCCCGGCGACGCCGATCAACTGCGCTACGATCCGGCCAGTAGGCGCGTATACGTGGGCTACGGCGACGGAGCTATCGGCGCCTTCGACGCCGCCACCGGCCAGCGCATCGGCCAGGACTTCCAGCTCGGCGCCCATCCCGAATCTTTTCAGCTGGAGCAGGGGGGCTCGCGGATTTTTGTGAACCTCGCCTCCATCAGCCAGGTCGCGGTCATCAACCGGAAGACGGGCAAAATCGCCAAGTGGCAGCTCACCGATGCCGGGACCAATTTCCCCATGGCTCTGGACGAGGAGCATCATCGGGTTTTTGTCGCCGCGCGCAGGCCGGCGCGGTTGCTGGTGCTGGATATGGATTCAGGCAAACAGGTCGCCAGCCTGCCCGGAGCCGCCGATACCGACGACATGTGGTACGACGCCACCCGCAGGCGCATTTATGTCCCCAGCGGCGAAGGTTTTATCTTTGTCTTCCAGCAGATTGACGCCGACCACTATGCCCGCATTGCCAAGATTCCCAGCGCCATCGGAGCCCGCACCAGCGCCTACTTTGGGCAGGTAGGAAAGCACAACAGCCTTTATGTGGCGGTTCCGGCGCGCGCCAACCGGGGCGCCGAGATGTGGGTTTACGAGACTCGCGACTGAAGCGCTGTGCGTGAAGCTTCACCCACGCATCAGGGGATGCGATAAACGGCCGCCGCCCCGGCGGAGCTCACCAGCGCTCCCGCGTTCAGCGCCGACTTCACCCGGCTGCTGGGAACGTAGATTATGTCACCGGGCTGCATGGGGAAATCAGCCACTTTGGCATGCAGCAGGTTTTTCATGGGCACCGGAATTTCCTTCAGCCCGGAGGAAGTGCGGCGCACCATTTTCGTGCCCGATAGGGAAGCCAGTTGCGTAGTTCCGCCGGCCGCCGCCAGCACCTGCAGGAGCGTCACTCCACCGCTGGCATTCAGGGCGTACCCGCCCGGCCTGCCGACTTCTCCCAGCACGTACACGATGCCGGCCTTGGGCACCACCACCGTGTCGCCCGGCTGCAGCTCTACATTGGCGTGCGCTGTCACCGCTGGGTCGTTGGACAGATGCACCGTGGTCAACTGGTCGGTTCCGCGATGCGAAATCGTAATGGTGTCAGATGCCTTGTCCGTCAATCCGCCTGCCGCCTCCAGCACGTCCAGCAGACGATGGGGCCCCAGCACCGAGAAGACACCCGGTTTTGCCACCTCCCCAGCTACGGAAATTTCGCTGTTCGTGTATTCCTTCACAAACACCGAAACCTGCGGCGTCTTGACGATGTTTTTTCCCTGCAACTGCTCACTTATCGCCTGTTGCGCCTGGTTGCTTGTCAGGCCGGCAACCCGAACATAGCCCACCAGGGGAAGCGAAATATTGCCGTCGCTGCCTACCCGGAGGTGCCCCGAAAGATCGGGCGCTCCGTAAACGTTCACGTCCACCTCATCTCCCGGGCCGATGACCAGGAAGGAAGCGCCCTGTCGCGCCGCCGCCACCGTTACGGCAGCGGTTTCGACGGCTCCCTTCCCACCCTCGGTTGCGGCGCCACCGGCGCGCGTTTCACCGGGGGCGGTCTGGGTCCGGGCCGCTTGCGCCAACCCCATCAGTCCAACCAGGCATAGGAATGCGGCACTGCGGAGCAACTTCTGGACACAATATTTTTTCATGGCGTTGTGGCGGATTTTAAGCTGTGTGTTGCTCGCGCACAAGACCCAACCTTGCGCCGCCTGAAGATTCTTGTGTATATCGAGTTAAGGACAGAATGCGAGACCCCGGCGCATGCCGGCGTGGTTGCACTCCGTCTCCCGTCTTTTCCCGCCTACGCTGTTTCGAATCCGTTTACATCACCGGCCGCCACCTCAGCCTCTGCACATGCCACCACCTCCTTAGCTGCTTCCGCTTTGAGAATTGACAATCCCCCTCGCCCGGCGCTATTCTCTATGGCGAACAAAAAGCGAATCGCCTGCTTATGGCTTCCCTTCCCCTGCTCGCCCAGAACCCTGCCAAGCCCCTGGTTGGCATCGCCCGCCTGGCTGCTCAGGGGGAGTTCCTCCAGCCCGGCCACGATGTGGAATTCTTCACTCTGCCGGTGCGTTCCCTGCTCAACCGCTGCAACGTGCCGCGCATGCCCTTCTCCTGGACCATCAACCCCTACCGCGGTTGCGAGTTCGCCTGCAAATACTGCTACGCCCGCTACACCCATGAATTTATGGAGCTGCGCGACGGAGTGGACTTTGAGCGCAAGATCTACGTGAAGCAGCATGCCGCCTGGATGTTACGCCGCGATCTCAAGCAGGTGAAACAGGGCGAGCAGATCGCGCTGGGCACCGCCACCGACCCCTATCAGCCCGGGGAGCGCCGCTACGGCGTGACCCGAGCCATCCTGGAAGAACTCGCCCTGCACCATGGGCTTGACCTGGGCATCGTCACCAAATCCAACCTGGTTCTTCGCGACCTGGACGTGCTGCGTGATATTTCCCGCCACAACCAGCTCTTCGTCAACCTGACCATCACCACCTTGAACACCGATCTGGCCCGCATTCTGGAGCCGCGCGCGCCCCGTCCTGACCTTCGCCTGGAAGCCATGCGCAAGCTCAACGAAGGCGGGGTAGCCGCCGGCGTCATCTGCGCACCCGTTCTGCCCGGCATTACCGACTCGCCCCGCGACCTGGAAAATCTGGTGCGCGCGGTAGCCCGGGCCGGCGGCAAATACATTTTTGCCAACCCGCTTTTCCTTAAGCCCTGCTCTGCCGCCGTATTCCTTCCTTTCCTGGAGAAGGAATTCCCTGATCTGGTGGAAAGCTATCTCCGGCGTTATGGCGAGCGCGCCTTCGTTCCCCCCTCCTACCGCAAACGCATTTCGCAGCTTTTCGCCAAACTGCGCGCCGAGTACGGCATCCGGGGCGATTACGGCCGCGATAGCCGCCGCTCTCACCCTCTTCCCCAACCCGGCGAGCAGCTCTCCCTTTTTTAGAACGAACCACTACCGCAGACGACGCAGAGGACGCGAAGGGATTCTTTGAAAATGACCCTCCGCGTCCTTTGTGGTTTTCATTTCTCTGCGCTTTCGGCGTCTCGGCGTTAAAAGAGTATTTGCTGTTGACGCGCCTCATCCCTTCCTCTACCTTGCCCTGACCATGTCATCGCAGCCGGCCACCGCCCCCCGCCATCGCGAACTGCAGCACATCTCCCTGGCTCCGTTTGTCGCGGTGCTCTATGCCTACTGCGCGGGCGGGCCTTTCGGGTTTGAGGCCATGGTGTCCACCTCCGGCCCCGGACTCTCCCTCATTTTTATCCTCGTGGTGCCGCTGCTGTTCAGCGTGCCCATCGCTCTGGCCACCGCGGAAATGGCTTCCGCCATGCCCGTCGAAGGCGGCTTCTATCGCTGGACTCGCGCCGCTTTCGGCAATTTCTGGGGATTCCATTGCGGCTGGTGGAACTGGACCGGCACCTTTTTCATGAGCGCCGCTTACGGCGTGCTCATGGCCGACTACATCGGAGAACTGCGCCCCCTTACCCGCGGCGAGCACTGGCTGATCGCCTTCGCCTTCCTGGCGCTGGTCGGGTACCTGAACATCCGCGGCATCCGCCTGGTGGGCAATCTCACGCTGGCCCTGCTGCTGCTCGCTCTCATCCCCGTCGCCATGTTCACCGCCCGGGGTTTTGCCCATGCCCGCTTCAACCCCTTTTATCCCCTGCTGGCCACTGATAAACCCTGGCGTGAGACCTTCGGCGTCGGTCTGGCGCTGGCGTTGTGGATCTATTCCGGCTACGAGCAGCTTTCCACAGTCAGCGAGGAAATCGAGCAACCGGAGCGCAATTTCCCTCGCGGACTGGCTATCGTGGTGCCGCTCGCCGTGATTACATTTTTTTTGCCTCTCGCCGCCGGCCTGGCTGCCCTGGGCAACTGGCAGGCCTGGGACACCGGCTACATCGTGCGGGCGGCGCGCCAGGTCAGCGGGCCGGGCCTGGAAATGGCCATGTTTGCCGCCGCCGCCGTCTGCACCTTTGTGCTTTTGGAAAGCACCGTCCTCGCGGCCACCCGCCTGCCTTTCGCCATGGCCGAGGACGGCTACTTTCACCCCGCCCTGGCCCGCCTTCATCCCCGCCTCGGCACCCCTGCCCGCGCCATCGTTGTTTCGGTGATGATCTGCGCCGCACTCGCGGTCTTGAGTGTCACTCGACTGATCGCCATCTACGCCTGGCTGCGTGTGGCCACTTCCGTCATGACGCTGCTGTCGCTGTGGCGCCTGCGCCGCGCCGCTCCCAATCTTCCCCGCCGCTTCACCGTTCCCGGCGGCCGTTTCGGATTGGCAACAGTCGTGGTCCTTCCTATCTTGTTTTTTGCCTGGGCCCTCATCAACAGCGACCGGCAGGCCGGCATTATCGGTTTGCTTTGCCTCGCGGTCGGCCCTCTCGCTTACTTATTGATTCGCCGCCGCAACACTGCGCTGCGCTCGGCCTGATTTCCATGTGTACGTACCCTGGCTGCTTGGGGTTAGGTTCAGGGGAACTGACTCCCGACTCTTCACTCCCGGTTTGTTAAACTTGATGTTTGCCCCTGACCCGCCGGCAATTCCTGGCAACTTCCGCGCTTGGCGCTACCGGCCTCGCCGCCATCGGCGCCGGCGCCCTCTATCACGACACCACCGACTTGAAAATAACCCGCCTCGAAGTCTTCTTGCGGCGCCTGCCCTCCCGTTTTGACGGCCTGCGTATCGTGCAACTCAGCGATTTCCACTATGACCGCTATGTGGACGTCCGGGTCATCACCTCCGCCGTCCAAGCCGCCAATCAGCTGCAACCCGACGTGGTGGTCCTGACCGGCGACTTTGTCACCCAAGGTCCCTTCACCGGCGAGTACGACCCTCCCTCCGCTCGCGATGCCGAACCCTGTTCGCAAATCCTTTCCCGCCTGCGCTCCCGGCTCGGCATTTTCGCCGTGCTTGGCAACCACGACTATTACACCGACCCCAATGCGGTCGCCGAAATCCTGCGCAGCCGCGGCTTCCACATGCTGCGCAACCAGTCTTTTGCTGTGGAACAGGATGGCGCCCGGCTGTGGATGGCGGGCGTGAATGATGTGGTCGCCGGGGCGGACGATCTCGAACTTGCGCTGCAGAAGATTCCTTCGTCTGAGGCCGTGATCTTGCTCGCCCACGAGCCTGATTTCGCCGACTGGGTTCCCCCTGGCCGCGTGGACCTGCAGCTCTCCGGCCACTCTCACGGTGGCCAGATCGTGCTCCCCGTCATCGGACCACCCTATCTGCCTCCGCTGGCCCGCAAATATCCCTGGGGACTGCGCCACCTCGGCCCCCTGACCCTTTACACCAACCGCGGAGTTGGCACCATCACGCTGCCGCTGCGCTTCAACTGTCCCCCGGAACTCACGCTTTTTACTTTGCGTGCGCGCTAGCCCCAGTAGCTATCAGCTAACAGCTAGCAGCTCTCAGCCTTCCGGCATCAGCAGAGACTGCAAGCTGAGAGCTGACTATGAGTGCTGGCTTTTCTCACGCCGCCTTCTCCCTTCTCAGCACCGCTGCCACGCGTGCCAGATCAGCGACAAACAGCTTCATCTCGCGGCGGCGGCTCTCGTCATCGGGCGCCCGCAGAATGGATGAGGGATGAACGGTTGCGGTCACAAATGGCGCCAGCGTGGAGGGAATCATTTGCCCGCGTTGCTGGGTAACGCGAAACTTCTTCCCCAGCAGCGCCTGCGCCGCGGTTGCTCCCAGGCAAACCACCACCTCCGGCCGCACTGCCGCCAGTTCCGCATCCAGCCAGGGGCGGCAAGCCGCAATCTGCAGCTGGTTGGGCTTTTTATGGATGCGCCGTTTGCCTCGCGGCTCCCAGTTGAAATGTTTCACCACGTTGGTTACATAAACGTTTTCGCGCGCAATCCCGGCCTGCTCCAGTGCCTTATCCAGCAGTAATCCCGCCGGACCCACAAAGGGCCTACCCGCCAGATCTTCGCGATCTCCCGGCTGCTCGCCTATCAACATCACCCGCGCGTCAGCGGACCCTTTGCCGAACACTGTTTGTGTGGCGCGCTTCCACAGGTCGCAGGCGCGGCAGGTGCGCGCCCGCTCGCGGAGCTCTTCCAGCGTGCCATTCGTGGAAATCAACGGCGCCGCCGTAGGTTCCTCTCCCGCCCGGCCGCGTCTGCTGAGCTTCGCCATTCTTCCATTCAGATGCGCCCGACTGCGGCGCAGTACTCCTGCTCCAGCTCAGGTCTGGCCGATTGATGGGTTTGCCGGGGGGGACTCTGACAGTTTTTGTCCTCTTTAACGACGGAATCTGGCAACGGCGTCCAAAGTGCCACTTCCTGCGCCTGGTGTTCTTGCTTGAAATCACGGCACTTCCCGAACCCGGCTGGTTAATTTCAAAGTGGCAACAGAACTGCGACTATAAGTGCGTTCGCGGCGCTGCCGCCACAAGTTGGCTGGGCGCGCCTCGCGGTGATTTCCTGCCGCCCAGAGGGAGCGGTAAGGGTAAGGTCGGCGAAGTACCTGGGGGAGGGTACAAGCCGAGGGGAGCGGTGGAGCAATCCAGCGCTCCCCTTTCGTTCTTTGTTGGCACGCGTCGCCTTCTGCGGAGGCGTTTACTCCTGGTATTCGATGCCCTTGGTAACCTGCTCCCCTGTCTCCTTTTGCATATAATTTCTTTAGGTTTTCTGCCAACCTTAGTAAGCCATGTTCGCGATTGAAACCTTTGGACTGGAGAAGACGTACAGCGTCGGCTTCTGGCGCAAACGTCCGCGCTGCGCCCTCCGTCCCCTCACCCTTGGGGTGGAAGAGGGCGAGGTCTTCGGCTACCTCGGGCCTAATGGGGCAGGCAAAACCACCACCCTCAAGCTGTTGATGGGATTGATGTTCCCCACCAGCGGGTCGGCAAAAATCCTGGGCATGGAGGTTAACGATCCGCGGATGAAGGCGCAGATCGGCTTCCTTCCCGAGCAGCCCTATTTTTATGACTACCTCACCGCACGGGAACTGCTGGAGTACTATGCCCAGCTTTCCGGGGTGGAAGCGCGAGCGCGCGCCCGCCGCGTGGCAGCGGTCCTCGAGCGGGTGGGATTGGTTGATGTGAGTGGCGTGCAGTTGCGCAAGTTTTCCAAGGGCATGTTGCAGCGGGTGGGCATTGCCCAAGCCATCCTGCACGATCCCAAGGTGGTCTTCCTGGACGAGCCCATGTCGGGACTGGACCCCGTCGGGCGGCGTGAAGTTCGCGACCTGATAGCAAGCCTGAAAGAGGAAGGCAAGACGGTTTTCTTCTCCACCCACATTCTCTCTGACGCCGAGGCCCTTTGCGATCGCGTCGCCATTCTGCACCAGGGAGAATTGCGCGGCATCGGCGTGATTGCCGACCTCACCTCCTCGGTGCGCGGCAAGGTGGAGGTGATGTGGCAGGGCGGCAACATTCCCCCCGCGATTCGCTCCCTGGGCGGGGAGTGCCATCTCACCGGCGAGATGGCCCGCTCCATCATCGCCGAAGAGCAACTCGACCTGGCTATTGACGCGTTGCGGCGCGCCAATCTCAAGCTGGTTTCCGTGACCCCGGTGCGCGCCACCCTCGAAGACTATTTCGTGGAAAAACTTTCCCCGGCGGAGGCGATCGCCAAATGAGCCGCGTTACCTCCATCGCTTCCAATACTTTCAGAGAGGCCGTGCGGGACCGCGTTCTTTACAACCTCATCGCTTTTGCTCTGCTCATGGTGGGGGCTTCCCTGCTGGTCGGCCAGATCTCCCTGGGAGTCGAGCGCAATGTGGTCATCAACCTGGGACTGACCGCCGTTTCCCTCTTTGGCCTGGTGATTGCCGTCTTCATCGGCATTGGTCTGGTTTCCAAGGAAATCGAGAAAAAGACCCTGTACACCATCCTCTCCCGCCCCGTGCGGCGCTGGGAATTCATCCTGGGCAAATTTGGCGGCCTGGTCGCCACCCTGGTGGTGAACACATTCTTCATGGCAATCGGCATTTTTGCCGCCGTACTGTACCT
>DATGGJ010000087.1:0-1752 GCA_035308585.1 Terriglobales bacterium | reverse complement strand
TAGTAACGCTCGCCTAAGTAGCTGCATCGGTGCGACTTGATAGTTCGAATCCAAGGTCACCGATAGAGCCTTTTTTCCATTGCGGCAAGACAGCAACTCTCTTACTATCTGAACGTTAGTACAAATAGGCCACCGAGGTTTCAGAGTGGCAGGTTTCGTGCACACGACATGGTTGGCAAAGGCCCCAGGGATGGACAGGGACTGATGAAAAAAAGTTCAGTAGCGGCCCAAATCGCCCTTGTTGTTTTGGCATTCATCGCCCTCGAGATGTCCGCCCTGGCGGCGACCATCAGCACGCACCGCAGCACGCGCGGCAAATCCAAACACAGAATCACCGAGAATGCCCGCGCCCGACGGCGGATCAGCCGCCTGCGCCGCAGCCGTGCGGTTTATGCCCGTGGACGACGTTCCCGCCGCTATGCCCGCCGCCACCGCTATTACGAGCGTTTCTATACCAGTTCGTTCAGCGATGATGTGGCGGACGGCGATATTACCGCCGGCGAGGACCCGGTTGTGCGCGCCGCGGCAGTGGACGCCCTGGGCAACATGAATGGCACGGTGCTCGCCATCGAGCCTACCAGCGGCCGCATTCTGGCCATGGTTAACCAGAAGCTGGCCCTCTCCAGCGGCGCCATGCCCTGCTCCACCATCAAGCTATCGGTGGCGCTGGCCGCGCTCAATGAAGGCGTAATTGACAAGGACACCCGGATCCGCCTGGGCCGCCGCTACCGCTTGAACCTCACGCAAGCCCTGGCCCATTCCAACAACGCTTACTTCGAAGCGGTGGGACGCAAGCTGGGATTTGAGAAGGTGGCCTATTACGCCCACCAGTTCGGTCTGGGGGAGCTCGCGGGTTACAACATTCCCGGAGAGCAGCTGGGTGAATATCCCGATCACGTGATTCCGGCCGCGGATGGCGGCGTCGGCAAGATGTGCTCCTTTGGGGAAGGCGTTTCCATGACCCCGCTGCAGTTGGGGGCGATGGTTTCCGCTATCGCCAACGGCGGCACGCTCTATTACCTGCAGCATCCGACCACGCCGGATGAAGTGGCCAGCTTCCAGCCGCGCATCAAGCGCCAGCTGAACATTGCGCCGCTTATTCCCGATATTTCCGACGGCATGGCGGGGGCGGTGGAGTATGGCACTGCCCGCAGCGTGCGGGTGAATTTTAACGAAGAAGAGATCCTGGGCAAAACCGGAACCTGCTCCAAGGACGGCACCCGCTTTGGCTGGTTTGCTTCCTACGCCAACACCAACGTCGGGCGGGTTGTGGTGGTTGTGTTCTTGCAGGGTGGGCGTCCGACCTTTGGACCCAAAGCCGCGGAGATCGCCGGCCGCATGTACCGCGATCTTTACGACCACAGCTTCTTCATGGTGAAGAACCCGGGCGTGCCTGAGTCCACCTCCAGCGTGCAGACTACGGGCGCGCCGCAGTAAGCTCTCAGCAATCAGCTTTCGACAAGGCCTCCGCGAGGAGGCCTTTTATGTTGCAGCGAGGAGTCAGTAGTCCGGGAGTCAGGAGCCGGCAAAGGCCTCGTTTGCGTTGGGTATCGTAAAAGGGTGAAGACGTAACTGGTTACGCCTTTCTGCACGCGAGATCCTGAGGACCCAAGGGTCCTCAGGATGACACCTACTTGTGAGCGGCGCCTCGCGGGCGTGGGCGCCCGCGACACAAGCTGGTTGGAGATGGAAGCTTCCAGCTGACAGGCGAACATTGATCACTGCCACTGACTGGGGCTTCGCTGAAAAAAC
>DATGGJ010000086.1:0-2456 GCA_035308585.1 Terriglobales bacterium | reverse complement strand
CCGTTGAAGTAGGTAACCGATACATCGGGCAGAGAACCCGCGGCAGCGTTTCCCTGCCAGATGCCGACCACTGGCCGGGCCTTGCTTTGGGTGGCCTTCCCGGATTCGTTCAGGGCGGTGACCTTCACCGTAATAGTGCGGTTGGCGCGGGCCGCCAGGGAGTAGTAGTCAACGTTGCCGTAGGGAGAAAGCCAGCCTGTCCAGTTACCGCCGGCGGGCAGACGGGCGGGCGCGGAAAATGTGCCCCCGTTTTCGCCGGTGGGAAGGGAACTGCCGGACATGATGAAGTCATGGGTAAGGTCGTCGCCTTTCCTCAGCGTGACGGTGAATGCCGCCGCGGTTCCTGAGGGCGTGACCTGCCCGTCGCGATACGGTCCCACCGAGGTGGGTTCGGCACACAGCGGCTCCACCGCTTCCGCGGTGATCTGGTATTGCGCACTCTCTCCTCCATCGGGAAATTCCAGCCCGGCCAGGTCGAAGTAGCCTTCCCACACGGGATCGTCGGAGCCGAATCTGTCATAACGCTCGCCGCTGATGGTGGTGAAACCGGTGGCTGGATTTCCAGCATTGCCGCGGAAGAGAAAGCCGGAGACAGAGACTGCCCCGTAGCGGCGCGAAGGCAAACCGCTGGCGGTATCAATCCAGCGCGCCACCAGCCTGACGCCCTGCATGGGCTGCGCGGCCAGCCCGTTGCGCGCGCGGAAATACACATTGCCCTGAACCCGCGCGGTGTTATCACGGAAGACCTGTTTGCCGGAAAAGTTGCCGAGGTTCGCGCTGGTCACCGGGTACAGCCGGGAGATGGCGGCCCGGTCGTCCATCTTCAACTCGTCCCCCGCGCTCACGCACATGGTGGAACTGGGACAGTAAGGGTCGAGCGCATGCATCACGGAAAAGCCAAGGTAATCATCCGGGAGGGGGTAGGGCCTGCGGGTGAAAACGTTGCTGTTCAGGTCTACCCAATCCAGGCCCAGCACCCGCCCCAGCACACGGATCAGGTGGTATTTGAGGTCGGTCAAGGCGGCGTTGGTTTGGGCGCAGTTCCCATTCAGCACCACCAGCGCGTGGGCCAGGTGGGCATCGGAGCTGTAATTATCAGGGCCGCCGTAAACGGCGTTGCTGCCGCACATGTCGGCGGCGCCCGCTCCCTGGCCCAGCAGGGCATCGGTGACCTTGCCATCCAAGTCATAGAGGATGGCCACGGGCTTGGCCAGCGCAGCAGGCTCGATATCGGCCGGCATATTGATCTGGCCGTAGTCAACAAAAACCACGTTGCTGCCGTTCACATCCTCGTCGAGCTGGCCGACCCGGGTAGCGCTCAGCGCGGCCGTGGTCACCGAGGTCCAACGGGCAAACGCATCCGCCACGAAGGCATTGGCCTCAGTTTGCGGCAGCAGGGCGCTGAGGTCGCCCTGGTCGGTGTAGTACTGCACCGCGCCTCCCGCCCAGGTCAAGGGCGTGCCCGCCGCTCCGGTATTGAATCCGCTCACGCCCGCCACCTTCAGAGGTCCGCCGGCGTGCAGCCGGGCGGCGAACAGGCAAAGTCCTGCAGCCAGCAGCAGGCACGAGATGAAAGCAGCTTTGTGCTCTGTGCTGACGCCGGCCTGGGCTGCTGGCTTCATGGCTCGGTTGCCCGTCGTAGACGGCCGGCGAAGTCCTGGTAGCGGTATTTTGCGGGCGAACGCGCGCCGCTCCGGGTGGGGGGAGAGTCGGGCGACATCAGCAGGTTTTGCTGATCGTCTCGCAGAACAATGTTTCCCCGGGCGTCCAGGTCAAATTGACCCAGACGGCCGCCGACCACGCTGGTCAGTCCGGTTCGGCTGCGGGGATAAAGGAACAGCAACAGGCGCTGCCCGGGCCGATACTGCGGGCCGCTGTCCCAGGCGCCAGTCCACTGCATGAGGGTGAATTTTTGGCCGGTATGGGCGCCGCGCAAGGCGCGCTCCACCCGCAAGGTCACCTGCACCACCGGAACTCTGCCCGGCAGAGGCGCCGGACGTTCCACTCGCATTACCCGGCCGGCAAAGATGAAACCCGCCTTGCGGGTGAGTTGGGTGAGGCTGAGGGGAGCGGGGCCACTTGCCTGGGCTAAAGAGCAACATCCCAGTCCCGCCACCAGCAGAGCTACCCGAAGCGCGCGGAGGTGCGACTTGGGGCTCACAACAGAGACCTGAGAGGGCTTCTCGCCTTCTTCACCTGTAGTCTATTCTTCCCTCCAGGCGCAGGAGTCCCGGCGTGGTGAAATATGTAACCTCAGCCTCCCAAACCGGGAATGAAGCGGCGTTGCGCCTAGGTGGGGTGGGAGTCGTCCCCGATAGCGGAAAGGTAAGCCCCCGCCAGCAGCAGCAACCCCATCAGGAAGGCCCAGATCATCAGGGTGACGGAGATGGCAAAAGGCCCATAAGCCTCCTGGAAGTCGAGGCGTGGCAGGGCCACGATGTAGGCATATTTCAGGA